>CAMQBP010000110.1 GCA_946999025.1 uncultured Prevotella sp.
TACGAGAAGAACTATACGCAAACGAAGGACAATTCGCGCACGCCAAACACCTATGGCTACTATTCTTCCCTTAAAGAAGTGCCTCAACGTGGAAAGGGCGAGACATATAATACACCGTGGCAGGCCTTTGCCATGAATGATTATGTTATTCGATACACAGATGTAATGCTTGATAGAGCCGAGGCTCTCATCGAGATAGGGCGTCTTACCGAGGCCAGAACTATAATCAACCATATACGGCAGCGTGCGGCAAACTCCGTCAATAAGCATATCAATTATGCTGCGAATCAATGTGAGATAGCACTTTACCCTGACACATATTTCGCCACACAGGCCATGGCTCGCGAATGTTTGAGATGGGAGAGACGTGTTGAGACAGGTATGGAGCATGTGCGTTTCTTTGACCTCAGACGTTGGGGATTGCTTTCAAAGACACTTAATGCGTATTTCAAGCATGAGTCAGAAAATAGCTACGAGGGGCAAACTTATGCTAAATACTACAAGGATGCACACTTCACACAAGGAAAGAACGAATATTTCCCAGTGCCATACAACCAACTCTATTACATCCCAGGCCTCTATTCACAAAATAAGGGATATTAATAGCGTGTAACTTTTTAATTTCCAAATAATAATTCATAATGAAACACATATCATACAGTTTGTTGTTCTTGCTGGCCTTGCTTGCGAGTTCATGCCAAGAAAAGAATATCGACATAGCCCCAATGGTTCTGACGGCTCCTGATGGCAATCATATTATCGGCCAATTGATAGATGATGATTATACATGGACCTGGCCCACGCTTTCCAATGGAAAGAAAATGTTTGTTTCGCTTTATGCTGGAGGCACCATTATACGGTCCGATACTATCAACGGTAATAAATACACGCAACACAACATTGCTACCAATGTGCCTTATACCTATGTGTTCAAGACCACAGATGGTATTAATCTTTCGAATGGTATCGTAAAGACTTATTTGCGTGAGGGTGCCTCGAAAATTACAGGCGTGCAGATGGCACAGGTTGAAAAAGAGAGTGGCTATGACGCTTCTGTCTCATGGACAAATCCTGATGACGCCACCTCCATATTGTTAACGGCATCTAATGGGGTGCGTACGTTGACAGAAACATTGCCCGCCTCCATTAATAATTATACTATCAACGACGTGACTTACGGAGACAGTTGGAATGTTATTTTGCGTGCTGTTAATGATAAGGGGTACTCCTTACCCGTCTCGTCCAACTTAAAAATAGGCAAAACGGCCATGGCTTTTCTTAGCACATATGCCTCCCCCGAGGAATTAGTGGCTAATGGAGATGACGACGAGGCTTCGGCATGGCTTTGGATGCACAACCAATACCCTACGGCAAAATTCCTTTATTTTGGCAATATCAAGAGTAGAGCCGATATTGATGCATATAGGGTAATGTTCTGGTTACGCGATCTTGAGCATGGATCTGCGGCGGATGTGTGGAGAATGCCTGAGGCAGTGATGTCCGCATCTAATATTATTAAGGATTGGTATAAGGCTGGCGGAAACTTGTTGTTGTGGCAGCATGCAACGCCATACATTGCTACTTTGGGCAGGATAGACCAAAGTTTACTAAAAAACAATGACCACGTCATAGGTATAGGCAAAGGAAATTACAATGGAGACACTTGGGCAATGGCCTTGAGTTTGAATGCAGGTGGAAACTTTATTGACTTTTCCTCACATCCGATATATAAAAATCTGCCAGTCCAAAAAGGTGATAATGGTCTAAAAATATTGCAAGTTAAAGGACCAGGATGGACAGAAGATCATAACTGCCTCTACTTTAACACTCCATCAGCACTTACGGGTAAGGGAAATCAAGATCTGGCATGCTACACAGAGTTGACACATACTTACGGCATATATCCCCTTGGAGTGTGGGATTCGCAGGTAAGCTGGATATCACAATTTAATGTGTGGGAGGCAAGACAGGGCAATACCGACTATAAGGGAACTGTGATATGCATTGGCAATGGCGGTTGTGAGTTTTCCATGAAAAATGCTGACGGTAGTGCTGACAAAAGTATGTCGCCCAAGAACAATATCTATCAAAGTACTATTCTCCAATTGGCTAAAAACTGCTTGGAATATTTAAAAACTAAATAGCAATATGAACTTTATCAAAATGTTATATATACTGTTTGCCGCGATATGTCTTTTCATGTCGCAGGCATGCTCTGAAAGAGAAGTAGACCCGTCTCTTGGGCCCATAGAGTTGGTAGATACCACTGCGAATGAGAATGGCGAGAAGCCTGTCATTAATACTGGCTATGATGAGGCATATCGACCGCAAATTCATTACACACCTGCTCGAAATTGGGTGAACGACCCAAATGGGTTAGTCTATGCCAATGGCACATACCATTTGTTTTATCAATACAACCCAAAAGGTAACGATTGGGGAAACATGAGCTGGGGACACGCTACAAGTACTGACCTTATGCATTGGGTGGAACAACCTGTGGCACTGACACGAGATAGATTGGGCGATGTATTTTCTGGCTCCGCCGTTGTGGATAAGGAAAATACGGCAGGGTTTGGCAAGAATACCATTATAGCTATCTACACCGCAGCTTCCACTACCCAACAGCAGTGCATAGCCTATAGTACCGATAATGGTGTCACTTTTAAGAAATACTCTGGCAACCCTGTGATTCCCTCCACCTCTGCTGATTTTCGTGACCCTAAGGTTTTTTGGTATGAGAAAGATAAAAAATGGGTCATGTTATTGGCTACAGGATTTGGAAAAACCATAGAGTTGTGGTCATCGCTTGACTTAAAAACATGGAAAAAACAGAGTGCTTTTTCATCCCCAATAGACCGTTGTAATAAAGGTCAATGGGAGTGTCCAGACCTGTTTCCACTTCAATACAAAGGAAAGGAGAAATGGATTATGCTTGTGAGTGTCAATCCTGGAGGTCCAGTTTCTGGTTCCGGCACTATGTATTTCATAGGCTCATTTGATGGTTCTCGTTTTATGGCTGACAAGGATTTTGACTATCCATTATGGCTTGATTACGGCTCGGATAATTATGCAGGAGTGAGTTGGAACAATTTGGAAGGTCGACGTGTGTATATAGCATGGATGAATAACTGGAATTATGCAGGACAAGTGCCTGCTTCGCCTTGGCGATCCGCATTTACCTTGCCACGCTATTTAGAGCTTATCTCCTATCAGAACAAGCCATTGCTGGTTAGCAAGGTGGTGACAGAAATAGAGACTTTGGCAGACAAGTGGCATGATGTGATAGATGGCGAGATTGGAACATCTGAAGCGTACCAGCTCCAAATAAAGGTTTCGACTACCGAAGATTGGACGCTGACGCTCTACAACGCATACGGTGAACAATATGTTATGAATTATCAAGCGTTCAATAGACGTATAGTGGCGAATAGAGGAGCAAAAACAGGTAAGACTGATTTTAACTTAAATTTCTCTATACTGTCCATAGGCATGCCCATTAATACACTCAACGACGAGGTAACACTTGACATCTACGTGGATCGCTCTTCTGTGGAGACCCTCACCTCATCTGGTACAGCCGCCATGACAAACGTGGTCTATCCTAAGTCCATTTATAGCAAGGTCGAGCTTGACATCCCATGCTCGCGTATGCGTGCCAGGCCTTTGAGACGTATTTGGCGATAGTTCAAGCGGGTTTTGTGGTCGCCTAATAAAAGAGACAGATATGGCGAACACATTTCTAACACTATTAAAATAAATATTGATGATTAAAAAACCTATATGATGATTAAAAAACTTAAAACTACGATTGTTACGATGACACTGCTTTGCCTTTGTTTCATTGCTAATGCAAAGCCAGCCGAGACTATTTTTCTCGCTCCTACCCATGTCATGTACCGTTTAGACACTTCATCCAAATACTTGCTTTTGCCTGTAGAGGAGAGCCAAGAGAATGCTCATATAAGGGTAATCCACGATAATAAGGTGGTGAAGGAATTCAATTGCAAGTTGGCCATGAACAAGATTGACTACTTTGTGCCTCTCGACCTCGATGAATTTGACGGGAAAGACATCTTGCTCGACATCATCATTTCACGCAGTAATGCTAACGAACAGGCCAGACATACAGCCACCAAAGATTTTATCTGTTGGAAGGCAATCAAGTATGCTGATACGTTTGATACGCAGAATCGCGAGAAATTCCGTCCCGTCTATCACCATACGCCCCTTTACGGCTGGATGAACGACCCCAACGGGATGTTTTATAAGGACGGTGTTTGGCATCTCTACTTTCAGCACAACCCCTACGGATCGCAGTGGGAGAACATGACGTGGGGTCATTCTACTTCACGCGACTTGATGAACTGGACCTTCGAGGGCGACGCTGTGATGCCGGACGCCTTGGGAACAGTGTTTAGCGGATCGGCTGTCGTAGACAAAAACAATACGGCTGGATTTGGAAGTGGTGCCGTTGTGGCCATGTACACTTCTGCCGGGCAAAGCCAGACACAGAGCTTGGCCTACAGCACAGACAATGGTCAGACGTTTACGAAATATGCGGGCAACCCAGTGATCGTGTCCAACACGCCCGACTTCCGCGATCCAAAGATTTTCTGGAATGAGGTAATTGGCAAATGGAATATGATTTTGGCCGAAGGGCAGCACATGAAGATCTATTCTTCGTCAAACCTGAAAGACTGGACGCATGAAAGCGATTTCGGCGAGGGTTATGGCAACCACGATGGGGTTTGGGAATGCCCCGACCTGCTGAAAATGGGCGACCGATGGCTGCTCATTTGCAACATCAACCCTGGCGGACCTTTCGGCGGATCGGCCACTCAGTATTTTATCGGCACCTTCGACGGCCGCAAGTTCATGTGTGAGGACGCTCCGGAGGTGACCAAATGGATGGATTGGGGCAAGGACCACTATGCCACCGTCACTTTTAGCAATGCTCCCGACGGACGTCATGTGGCCATGCCTTGGATGAGCAACTGGCAGTATGCCAATGATGTGCCCACCAAGCAATATCGCTCGGCCAACGGTTTGCCGCGCGATCTCGGTCTGTTCAGCTATCAGGGAAAGACCTATTGCAGCGTCAAGCCGAGTCCGGAAGTCATGAATGCCTTTGCATCGAAGCCTGTTAAGCGGCTCAGCGACGCCTGTCGCATCGATGTCAGGCTCCGTGCCAACACTATTATCACGCTGTCCAATGGTCAGGGAGAAACGGTCACCATGACTTATAATGCCAAGAACGAAACTTTTGAGATGGATCGCACAAAGAGCGGAGACACAAGTTTTTCGAGCAATTTTGCTACGGTGACCAAAGCCCCGACCTACGGAAAAATAAACACACTTCAAATCTTCATCGACAAAAGCAGCATTGAGGTGTTCGATGCCGATGGGAAAATGGCCATGTCTAACATAGTCTTCCCCTCCTCACCCTACACGCAGCTTACTCTCAAGGGTGGCAAGGCCCGTATTTACAATCTGAAAAAATAAGGCTGCACAACAAATGCTAAATCAATCTTAAACTTCAAAACAACGTCATGAGCAAAACAAATAAACTCGCTTTGATACCGGTCATGCTCTGTTTTTTCGCCATGGGCTTCGTCGACTTAGTAGGCATTGCGTCCAACTATGTGAAAGAAGACCTTGCGCTGAGCGACTCGGTTGCCAACATCCTGCCTTCGCTGGTATTTTTCTGGTTTCTCATTTTCTCTGTTCCCACAGGGGTTTTGATGAACAAAATCGGACGCAAAAAAACAGTCTTGCTGTCGCTTGTGGTCACCAACATCTCGCTGTTGTTACCCATTTTCAGTGAAAACTTCTATGTCATGCTCGTCTCCTTCTCCCTTCTGGGCATTGGAAATGCATTGATGCAGACTTCGCTCAATCCGTTAGTGTCTACCGTCATCAAGGGAAACCTTGCTGCGACGCTCACCTTCGGCCAATTTGTAAAGGCCATCGCGTCGCTCATGGCACCCTATATCGCTATGTGGGGAGCATTGGCCACCATTCCAGCCTTCGGCTTGGGTTGGCGTGTGCTTTTCCCTATCTATATGATTGTTGGCGTGATTGCCTCGTTGCTGTTGGCCTCGACACCTATTGAGGAGGAAACCGACACACTCGACGCCGACGAGAACGACACCGTGGCAAGCCATTTTTCAAAAGCCTTCGGACTGCTCGGCACACCAGCTGTGCTGTTGAGTTTTGTCGCCATCATCTGTCATGTGGGTATAGATGTGGGCACCAACACCACGGCTCCGAAGATTTTGATGGAGCGGTTGGGCATGACCTTGAATGAAGCCGCCTTTGCCACGAGTCTGTATTTCATTTTCCGCACCATCGGCTGTCTCACAGGAAGTTATTTTTTGCGGGTTATGAAGAGTCGCACATTCTTTATCATCAGCGTCGCGATGATGACTTTGTCTATGCTCGGACTGCTTGTCGGAACATCCAAGCCAATACTCTATACGGCCATCGCCTTAGTGGGATATGGCAACTCCAACATCTTCTCCATCGTGTTCTCGCAGGCACTTCTTTCGGTGCCCGAGAAGAAAAATGCCGTGAGTGGTCTG
>CAMQBP010000111.1 GCA_946999025.1 uncultured Prevotella sp.
TTTACATTCCAGCCTTTCGTATTCATTATAAAATCAAGACCTTTGCATAAGACAGGCTTCACCTCAGCAATTCCAAGCCAGCTTGATTGCATTCGGTTCGCACTGTCTTTGCATAAGACAGGCTTCACCTCAGCAATTCCAAGCCAGCTTGATTGCATTCGGTTCGCGTTGTCTTTGTAAAAGACAGGCCAATGGTAACTGTTACTCGACAAATCCTTATTTAAAGTTGATTCAAGATGAAAAGTTCACGATCCGATAACTGGATGTCAAGGTGAGAAGAGTGCTGCGTTTGTTTTATCGTACAACGATGGATTACACCACAGGCAGGGATACTTATGTTCTGAAGCCCACTATTAGGCTGTCCAAAAGATTGGTGAAGAGGGATTCGTGTTGTCGAAAGCCAAGGAAACGTGCTGCGTTTCAATTGTCATCAAGCCTCATGGGGGGCTTGTGGTGGACAAGAACGCCATCATTTTTTTTGTGTCGGCACAGCACTGTAGTACCCTCAAAATCTACAGGTAGCGGAACGGAATCAAATAGATATCAATAAGAGGGAAATACCACAAAACGTTGACTTTTTTTACCAAATATCGCCCTTAAAACTGCACTTGTAAATGTTCAATCTGGAAAAAATCAATAGGCAAGCAGGCGGCAAATAAGTGAAAACAGGGTAAGAAAAAATCAAATTTCACTTCAAAAAGCTGCACTTTTCGTGTTTAAAAGCATCATTTTGGTGGACTATCTGCATGCTTTAGCTAGTTAAAAGCATGCCTATATCACCTTTAAAGCAATGCTTTTGGCTAAAAAACACTTAAATAATACACAGGTTTTGCTGTAAGGTAAATGTAAATGATTGACCGTTAGTGAGATACAATGTTTGTTGATTTTGGCCGAATTTGCGACCGTGCGACTGATTTGTTGAGAATAAACGAAATATGGAGCGGTTGGATGTCAAGAAAAATCATTCGTGGCAACCATCGTGCCCCTCATCCTCTTGGTGTGTGCAAATAGTCATTAAAAATGCGTAAATAGTATCTTTTTGTGTTATTGTTGTCCTGAATACTTGCGTATGATTGATATAACGTCTATCTTTGCAGACACGTCAGCAACCAAGAGGTGGCGTGCTAAACCGAACATGATGTTTTAGAAAATACAACGATGAGCAAATTGATAAAACCACCCCACTATCATGCTTTATTGGACATGAAGCAGACAGAGCGGGGCATCAAACAGATTAAAGATTTTTTTCAACAAAACCTTTCCACAGAATTGCGCTTGCGGCGCGTCACTGCCCCCTTGTTCGTTCTCAAGGGACTGGGCATCAACGACGACCTCAATGGGGTGGAGCGGCCGGTAAGTTTTCCCATCAAGGACCTGGGAGACGCTGAGGCAGAGGTAGTACACTCGTTGGCTAAGTGGAAAAGACTGACGCTGGCCGAGTACAATATTCAGCCTGGCCATGGCATCTACACAGACATGAACGCCATCAGAGCCGACGAGGAGCTGGACAATCTGCATTCGTTGTACGTTGATCAATGGGACTGGGAGGCGGTTATCACCGCCGAACAGCGCACGCTCTTATTCCTTAAAAATGTGGTTGAGCGCATCTATGCAGCACTGCTTCGCACCGAATACCTCACTTGTGAGACCTACCCGCAGCTCAAACCTTTCCTCCCCGAGCAAATTTACTTCATACATAGTGAGGACTTGTTGCGGCAATATCCCAACCTTTCACCCAAACAACGCGAGGATGCCATCTGTGAAAAGTATGGCGCAGTGTTTATCATTGGCATCGGAAGCACGCTCAGCAACGGCGAGAAACACGATGGGCGCGCTCCTGATTACGACGACTGGTCTACCTTGGCCGATGGCGGACAGGCGGGACTTAATGGTGACATCCTCATCTGGTACCCCGTGTTGGAGCGTTCTATCGAACTCTCTTCCATGGGAATCCGCGTGGATAAGGAAAGTCTGCTGCGGCAGCTACGGCTTTCGGGGCAGGAAGAGCGGCAGAAACTTTACTTCCACCAGCAGTTGCTTAACGACAAGCTACCATTGAGTATTGGCGGCGGCATTGGGCAAAGTAGGTTGTGCATGGTGCTTTTACAGAAAGCCCATATCGGCGAGATTCAAGCCAGCATTTGGCCCGAAGACATGCGCACGGCGTGTGACAAGCTGGGCATGCGGCTCATTTAGCTGTATGACAGTCCGATAGTCCTTCACACATGGAGAAACAAAGAAAGCCAGCCATCGGTCATCGATGGCTGGCTTTTTAAATCGTACCTCACTTAGAAAACAAATCCAAGATTGATGTAGAAATTGGGTGTCTTGGTCTTGCTCGACCATCCTATCGAGCCTCCAATCGGCCCCATCACGCTGTTATAGTAGTTAGCTGCCTGACACCCAACCTTTGGGCCATGGTCAAACAGGTCGTTGAACTTGTTGTCTGCCAGGTAGGCCGATACCTTCGCGATGACATAATTGTTGTCCAAGATGCGCTGCTGAAGCCTGAGTTGCGCCGCCACGAACTTGTCTTCCACCTGTTCCACGTAGCTCACGCCGGCAAATGGCATGTGCTGACTGTCAGAAAAGTAGTGGAACCGGTCGCCCCCGATGATGTTTTGCAAGACGTATGGTGTATTGGTACCCTCAATCAGTCGGCCATAGAGCATCGGCTGCAGTGTGAGCCTGTTGTTCAGTGGAAACGAGATGCGCCACATGGCGTTCACGATGCTGAACCCCTTATGGTCGTCATAGCCCACGAAATTGTCGGTGTAATAGCCGTAACCCGCCTCAAACTTGGCTCCCTTAGAGGGGAAATCCCACTGGTTTTCCGAGTTATAGGTTATCTTGCCCTGGTAACTGATGAGGTGCAGGTTCTTCAAATCGGTATTCCACCGCTCGCGTTTTACATCCTGCAACACGGCATCGTGGTGATAAAAGTCATAGCGTCCACCCAGGCGAAAGTTGAAGTTGCGGATGTTAAAGTCGAACGGAACCACGCTTACGGTGTGCTGGTTGTAAATCAGGTTGACGTCTCTTGTTCCCTCGCTGTAGATGTTGATGTCCTGATGGCGGAACTGATAGAAGATGTTAACTTTTCCCCAGGAGCTGGGATATAGCGCAAAGTCGGCCCGAGCCATGGTGCGCTTGCCCAGTCGCAGGGTGAAGTTGGCTGCCATGGGGATGGCCTTGCTTCGCACAAACAGCCCCAGGTTGGCCTGTAGGGCCACCAGCTCTTCCGTGTCAAACCGCAGTCCCAGACTTGCCTTGGCATCTTTCTGCCCCCTGGAGGCGATATGCAGACGCTCGCCTTCTGCGGTGGGTGTTAGATAGCAGTCGGCATCGTTGTAGTACAGGTCGGCACGCATCGTGTTAGCTATCTGGTCCAATAGTTTTACCTGAATACTGTCGCACTTGTTCAATTTGAACTTGTGTGTGATGTATCTTTGATCAGCCTCGTCGACATCCTCGTACACCATGTCGGCTATTTTCACCTTGTCGGGCAGGCTGTCTACCTTGTTCTTGACCAGGTGTTCAGGTTTCTGTCCGGGTGCGATGCCCAATTCTTTTCTCAATTTCTCAAGCTTTGGCCATTGTTTCATGGCCGCCTCCTCGCCTCGCCTAATCAGGGTGTCGATGGCGGCTGTTGAGAATGAGGCTGCCCCATAGCCTTTGGTATCGGTGCTGATGAGGATATCCGTCTTGGCAATGTTTTCATCATACTTATTCTTACAGTTGATGTCAACAATCTGTCCAATCACACTGGCACCCTTGTCGAAGTCGCTTGCCGTCTTTGGAGGCTCCTGGACGGTGACGCCAATCACGATGTCGGCTCCCATTTCGCGGGCGATGTCTGCCGGATAGTTATTGCGCAGTCCTCCGTCAACCAGCACCATGTCGCCCTTCCTGATGGGGGTGAATGCTCCAGGGATGGACATGCTGGCGCGCATGGCCTCGGTAAGTGATCCTCGGTGGAAAACGTATTCGGTGTTGTCTATGATGTTGGTGGCAACGCAGGCAAAGGGGATGGGCAGGTCGTTGAAATCAATGGAGTCGCGGTAGTTGAAGGCCAGCCGGGCAAACAGCTTCGACAGATTCTTTCCTTGTATCAGGCCTCCCTGACGTGTGCGCCTGTCCTTGCCAAGCCGGATGTCACGGCTCAGCATATAAGTATTTTCTTTTTCCCTTTTGTTTAGGTTGAGGTTTCTCACGTCAACCTTGTCCGACAGCACGAGCGACCAGTCTTGCAGCCTGACGATAGAGTCCATGCGATGTGCGTCGTAGCCTATGCTGTACAGTCCGCCGATGATGCTTCCCATGGATGTTCCCGTCACGATGTCCACTGGGATGCCTGCTTCTTCTATCACTTTCAGGGCCCCGATGTGCGCCATGCCCTTGGCTCCGCCGCCGCTCAGCACCACGGCCACCTTCTTGCGGGCGTGCTGAGTCTGCGCCTGTGCTGCCAGACCGAAGAAGAACAGCATGCAGAGAATTACCGTTTTCCTCATAGCAGTATGTTTTTTGTGTTGTTTAATGGTTCGCGAAGCGTTGCTCGGCCAGGGCTTCATACTTGGTCCCCGGCTGGCCATAGTTGGCGTAGGGATAGATGCTGATGCCGCCACGAGGCGTAAAGAGGCCGGTTACCTCAATGTATTTGGGCTGCATCAGCTTGATGAGGTCCTTCATGATGATGTTCACGCAGTCTTCATGAAAGTCGCCATGATTGCGAAAAGAGAATAGATACAGTTTCAGACTCTTGCTTTCCACCATGCGCTCGCCAGGGATATAGGCGATGCGTATCTCGGCAAAGTCGGGCTGCCCGGTGATAGGACACAGTGATGTGAATTCGGGACAGTTGAACTGTACCCAATAATCGTTCATGGGATGCTTGTTCTGAAAGGTTTCCAACACCTCGGGTGCGTAATCCATTTGATACTTGGTTTTCGCTCCCAAGGCCTTCAAGCCATCCTCTGTTCTTGTACTTTCCATAAGCCTATACCTTATTTATATTATATGTTGAAGATGCGCAGTACGTTGTAGTCAATCCCTTCATCGTACACATCTTCACCCTCGTGTGCCTTCAATGTGTGGACAACGCGGATGGTGACGGGCAACACCAGAATTTCGTAAGCGGTCTTAAACAATACTTGCCAGAACATCAAGGGTAAGATTGCCGCAGTAGGTATCACCCCGAAAAAGGCCAAGGGGAAAAAGATGAGCGAGTCGACACTCTCACCAAAGATGGTACTCAGGATGGCGCGGGCAGAGAAATTCTTCCCTTGTGATGAGATTTTCATGCGGCTCATCACATAAGCATTGACGAACGAACCACACAAGAACGCTATGAACGAGGCGAAAGCAATGCGCGGTGCCAGTCCGAAGATGTCGTGGAAGCTCTGTCCAAGCGTCCAATAGCTGGCTCCGGGAATCAGGTCGCACAGTGCTGCCATCATCACAAAGAAGAAGTTCATGGCAAACCCTGTCCAGATGAGTAAGCGAGCTTTGCGATAACCCCACACTTCACACACGCAATCGTTGATGATATACGAGATGGGAAAAACGATGAGGCCGCCGGTCAACGAGATGGGACCCACGGCAATTTGCTTGGTTTCTAACACGTTTGCCGTAATCAGGCAAACACAAAAAAGGATGCTGAAAAGCATGAATAGCACACTAACGTGCTGAGGTTTTTGTTCCATTGTTCTTGTTTTTTAAGAGGTTTGTCAAGCACTCTATGATGAATAAAAATGTAATGTCCAAATGTCTTGACGCCCAAATCATCGTTGATCGGGGCACAGTCTGGTTTATTTGGAAACACTGAATTGTTGTTGAATTTCTGCAAAGTTACATAATTTTACCGATATCGAGCCGTTTTTAAAGAAAAAACGATTATTTTTGCCTCAAATAAACAATAGTATAAAACACAATGAAAAAGTATTTATTCACAGCAGCAGTCGCTTTGATGGCCACTGCCATGCAAGCTCAAAATGCGGAATATGTCATCACAGGAACTGCTCCGGCAAACGCAAAGACAGTTTATTATTACGACAATGGACAGTTCAGGAAAACTGACAGTGCAACGGTCAGCAACGGCAAATTTCAGCTTAACGGAACAAAACCACTGAACACTTTCATCACCGTGGCAACCGATGCAAGTCATAGCATCACCGTCATTAACGACCGCACGCCCATCACGGTAAACTTGAACAACCAGAGCGTCACTGGATCGGCACAGAATGTGCAGTTTGTTGCCTTGCAAAAGCAACAGAGCAAACAGGATGAGAAAATGATGGACATCTACAAGAAATATCAAGAGATAGCATCAGACATGACCATTGAAGGACAGACCAAGAAGGCTACGTTCGAGAAACAGATGGAACAATTGCAGGAACAACAGGTGCAAGACATCTTGAAATTCACCAATACGCACAAAACCAGTGTGGCTCCGGCATACTTTTTAGGACAGATGTTTTATTCGCTGTCGTACAACGACCTGGTATCCATCCTCGACAACACCTGCGCTTATTACACCCATCCCATGATGGAAGGCGCTAAGCGACAGCT
>CAMQBP010000112.1 GCA_946999025.1 uncultured Prevotella sp.
CGGGATGGTAAATGTTGATGGGATGGTCGGCAGGCTGGTGCAATTGGTGCAGAATGCGAACCTTGCGCTTAGCCTGGGCGGCCGCCGTAAACACGGCATTCCTGAAGTTTTCTTTCGTGACCACCTGTGAACAACTGAAGGTAAACAATATTCCGCCGGGCTTGATACGTTCGAACCCCTTAACGTTCAATCGAGTATAGCCTTTCAAAGCATTGCGTAGCGCCGCCCGATGCTTGGCAAAGGCGGGAGGATCCAGCACCACTAAGTCGTATTGTGCATCGTGAGCGTCGAGATACTTGAACGCATCGTCACAGAAAGCCTCATGCCTGGCATCCGACGGGAAGTTCAAGTTGATGTTCGCATTGGTCAACTCTACAGCTTTAGCACTACTGTCGACCGAATGAACGAGCTTGGCCCCACCGCGCATGGCATAAACGGAAAAGCCTCCGGTGTAGCAAAACATGTTGAGTACCGAGCGGTCTTGGGCATATTTTTCCAGCAAAGTGCGGTTTTCACGCTGGTCTACGAAAAAGCCGGTCTTTTGTCCTTTCAACCAATCCACATGAAATTTCAGTCCGTTCTCGATGGCCACGTTGTCATCACTGCCACCATAGAGGAATCCATCCTGTTGTCCCAATTCGGCTTTGAACGGCAAGGTGGTTTCGCTTTTATAGAAAACATGCTCGATACGGTTGCCCATCACGCACCTAAGCGCCTCGCATATAGGCAGTCGTTCCACATGCATGCCGACGCTATGCGCTTGCATGACGGCCGTTTTCCCATAACAATCAATGATTAAGCCTGGCAACATGTCGCCTTCACCATGCACCAATCGGTAGGTGTTGTTTGTTGGATTGTCAGCAATGCCAATGGCAATGCGCATATTCAAGGCAGCCTTTAGTCTTGATTTCCAAAACTCTTGGTCAATGTTTATGTCCCTAAACGACAGAATTCGCACAGCGATAGAGCCAATTTGGTAATGCCCTATCGCAATGAACTCTCGATGAAAGGTCACTACTTTGACAAGTTCACCTTCTTCAATCCCTTCGTCCATCCGAAGGATTGCACCAGAAAATATCCAAGGATGGAAACGTTTAAGCGACTCTTCTTTACCCTTTTTAAGCTGTATGGTTTTGGTTGTCATCTTTTACTTGTTTAGCGTTGTTTTCTTCTTCGTCAGGTATGAGCGTATAATCGCCTGTCCCTTTCAGTCTAAGAATTTCTTCATACAACATGATACAGGCCCATGCGTCAGTGGCTGCGTATAGCTTTTGTCTATCCGTGAGGTTCTCCTGATCCCAATTAGTGAGGCGTTGACGCTTGCTAATCTTTTGATGAAAGAGGTTTGCATACAACTTCTGAAGACTTAAATCTTTGATTCCGAGTTCTCCAACAATATCTTGTAAATCAATGAAATATCCTTTCTTAAATTCTGATCTTCTATGCAGCATCAACAAGTCGTCATGCCACGACAATCCAATCATCTTGGTTTGCGTATTCTCCAACAAAAGCTTGATGGCTGGAGTGATGCCTAACCTATTAAGTCGGAACAAGAAACAAACCTCCTTGGTAGCAACTTGAAACAATGAAACTTGGTAAGATTGTCCCTTTCTGAATACGGGACGCGTTTCGGTATCTACGCCTAAAAGGTCTTGAGCCAACAAGAATTTCACCGCTTTTTCTGCCATTTTTTCAGTGGTCACGACAATGATTCGACCTGGAAATAAAACTTGTGGGAGTGTGTGAATGGCTTCCTTGTTGAATTTGCTATAGATAATTCTCTTCATAACCCATATTCTTATGAATTGCAAAAATAGAAAAAAGTTATCAAAACGTGAAGGATTCTGACATATTTACGCTATTTTTGCATTCAAATCACATGGACTTGATATGGGAATAAAAAGAAAGAAGCCCGAGCGAAAACCAAAGAATGTGGGTGAAGCTGTAGGCTTTCAAAATATCTTCAGCAACGAAAAAACAGATTTTCTCTTAGGTGCTATCCTATCGGTCATTGCGCTGTACGTCATCGTTGCAATGGTTAATTATTTTTATACGGGACAGGCAGACCAAAGTATCCTGGAGGATTTGAGGCCAAGAGAATGGATGAATGCTGATCGTACCTTCTCAAATTATTGCGGAAGTATCGGTGCTATCATCGCTTATACGCTGATTACAGTCAACTTTGGTATTCCCGCATTTCTGATACCTCTCTTCATTATTTTGCTGGGACTTAGCTTGATGAAAGTCTACAAGATTAACCTATGGAAATGGTTTCTTGGCATGACGCTCGTCATGATATGGAGTTCTGTCACGCTTGCCAAGTTTGCAACACCGCTGATGGGTGAGCTTGTGTTCAATCCCGGAGGTCGGCATGGCCTCTTCTGCGTTCAGCAATTGGAGAATTTGGTTGGTCCTCCTGGATTAACCGCCATTCTGTTGCTGGTGGCACTGGCGTTTTTAACTTATTTAAGTGCCGAGACAATAGAAGTGATTCGAAAGGCATTGAACCCCGTGAAATATTTAACTCGTAAGATTCCATTCACGGTAACGAATCTCACCCGTCATGATAACACTGCTTCTGCGGTTAAGTCAGAGGAGGAAGTTGAGGCTCAGATCATTGGCAACACGTCATCTGATGATGAAGAAGACTCAAAGCCAACAGTGGTAGACTTAACAGATGTATCTAAATTTACAAGCACTCCAACGAGAAAATCCAACGGAAAGACTGCTTCCACGCAGCCTTCAAGCGAAGACGAAGCGTCGCATCTGACCGTCGAAGTGGCTGCGGAAGATGAGAAAGCATCTGGCAAGACATTGACAGCAGAAGAGGTTTTGAAGACACCTATCAACCCCAAAGAGCCTTTCTTGAAGTATAAATATCCCGGACTTGACTTGTTAAAGAAATACGAGAGCGACAACAAGCCACTGGTAGACATGGATGAAATCAAGGCTAATAATGCTCGTATCGTAGAAGTACTCAACAGTTTTGGCGTTTCAATTCGTGAGATTAAGGCCACGGTAGGCCCAACTATCACCCTCTATGAGATTACTCCAGCCGAGGGAGTGCGTATCTCAAAAATCAGAAACCTGGAGGATGACATCGCTTTAAGCCTTGCCGCATTGGGAATACGTATCATCGCGCCTATCCCAGGAAAGGGCACTATTGGTATTGAGGTGCCCAACAAGAAGCCGACCATCGTATCCATGGAAAGCATCTTGAACTCTAAAAAGTTCCAAGAGTCAACCATGGAGTTGCCTTTAGCCATAGGAAAGACCATCACCAATGAGGTCTTTATGGTGGATTTGGCAAAGATTCCACATCTCTTGGTCGCTGGTGCAACGGGGCAAGGAAAGTCTGTTGGACTGAATGCCATCATCACTTCGCTGCTCTACAAGAAGCATCCCAATGAATTGAAGATTGTCTTAATCGACCCCAAAAAGGTGGAATTCAGCGTTTACTCACCTATCACAGACCACTTTATGGCGTCAGCTCCAGACAATGATGATGAGCCTATCATCACCGATGTAACGAAAGTAGTTAGGACACTTAATTCACTTTGCACCTTGATGGATCATCGCTATGACATGCTGAAGATAGCCGGAGCGAGAAATATCAAGGAGTATAATAAGAAATTCATCAACCACCAGCTAAACTTAACCAAAGGACATGAATACATGCCCTACATCGTTGTTGTGATTGATGAGTATGGTGATTTGATCATGACTGCTGGAAGAGAGGTTGAAGCACCCATCACTCGTATCGCACAGTTGGCTCGTGCCGTGGGCATACACATGGTCATCGCCACTCAACGACCCACCACCAGCATCATTACCGGTAACATCAAAGCCAACTTCCCCGGCAGAATGGCCTTCAAAGTAAGTGCCATGATTGACTCGAGAACCATCCTTGACCGCCCTGGTGCCAACCAATTGGTGGGACGAGGTGACCTGCTTTTCCTTAATGGAAACGAGCCTGTCCGCGTTCAGTGTGCATTTGTTGACACGCCAGAGATAGAAAGAATCAATCAGTTTATAGCCAGTCAGCCCGGACCCGTGTCACCTTTGGAGTTGCCCGAACCTGCTGTTGACGGGAAAACCAGCAACGGTGGTGCCGGAAGTGGCGACATGCAAAGCATCGATCCCTTCTTCGAAGAAGCGGCTCATGCCATCGTCACAAGTCAGATAGGCTCAACCAGTATGATTCAAAGACGGTTCTCCATCGGGTACAACCGCGCCGGAAGGCTGATGGATCAGCTCGAAGCGGCCGGCATTGTTGGTCCTGCTCAAGGTAGCAAACCAAGGGATGTGCTGGTACAAGACGAAGCTTCACTCAACTCAATCATTGCTGCCATCCATTCAACATAAAAGAAATAATAAAATGAAAAGATATCTATTTTTAAACGTACAGAGAGTCATCCTATTCCTATTTGCAGTCACTATTTATACGAATGCAAACAGTCAAGGTAGTGCGCAGACCCGAAAAATACTGGACAAGACGGCACAAGTGGTTGGAAGAGCAGGTGGTGCGAGTGCCAACTTCACGATTTCAAGCGCGAAGATGGGAAAAACTTCCGGCACTATTGCCATCAAGGGCAACAAGTTTCATGCACGAACGCCCCAAGCCATGGTGTGGTTTGATGGCAAAACACAGTGGAGCTACATGAAGAGCACCAACGAGGTGAACATCTCTAACCCGTCGCGTTCGCAGCAAATCTCCATGAATCCCTATACCTTCATCAACATGTACAGGGCGGGATATCGATTGAGTCATCGAGTAAGGGGAAACAATTACGAAGTACACATGGTTGCCCAAAACAAGAACAATGGTATCCCAGAAATGTACATCTACATCAACAAGCGAACCTACAGTCCGTCGCAAGTGAAGATTAAACAAGGGGGTAGCTGGACCGTCATCAACATCAGCAACTTCAAAGCCAAGAAACTTCCCAACAGCACTTTCGTATTCCAATCGAAAGACTTGCCCTCTGCCGAAGTCATTGACTTGAGATAGCCACGGCAAAGCTATCGAACAAGAAATCACTGATCAATATTTAACCACATGAACTCAATGCAACGATCACATCTGTTAGCAGATTTCAAACAAAGAGTTGACTTGTTCAAGATGATTTGGCGTCATCGGAAACTGGCCGAAAAACGCAATTTAAGTTTTCAACAAAACAAGGCTGCCAAGTACGTCATGTGGGGAATGACCATTTTTGGGTTCGTTTATCTTTGCTTCATCGCCATTCTTTTGTCTTTGGCAGCCAATGACAGCCGCTCCTACACCCCAGTTGAATTTGTCTGCGGAACAATTCCTTTCATCCTTGTGCTTGATTTTTTCTCCAGGTTTGCCGTTCAAGAAATCCCCGCACAGCTCATCAAGCCCTACGTTCTGTTGCCCATTTCCAAATATTCTTGCATTGACAATTTCATCGGAACAACACTTCTTTCCGGATACAATTTTTCCTGGTTCGCCTTTCTGGTTCCGTATATACTGATGTCGGTCGTGTTCAGTTCTGGCGTTTGGGCATCACTCGGCATATTGTTTTTCTTTTGGCTACTCATACTGGTCAATACACAATGGTATCATATTGCACGAACCTTAATCAATGACAGTGCACTTTGGTGGATACTGGTGGGCATGGTTTATGCCATTATGGCCATGCCTTGGTATTTAGGCAAACATGCCAGACTGGATTACCTATTTGATTTTTATACTGGCATAGGACGTTTCATCACAGACGGGAGCCCACTCCCCTACCTCGTCCCTGTAGCCTTATTGACACTTCTCATCTTCATCAACCGACGCATCCAGTATTCACACATCCTGTCAGAATTGATGCATCTGGAAAAAACGAACCTGCACCATGTCAATAAGCTTTCGTTTTTTGAACGGTTTGGACAAACAGGTCTTTACCTACAACTTGAAGTAAAAACCCTATTGCGCAACAAGAATCCTCGAAAAAGTTTCATTACCTCCGTCAGTGTGGTGTTCGTTTTCTCTGTCTTCCTCTCTTTTACAGACATCTACGACAGCGGTGCCATGGTCTCGTTCTTGGGTTGTTACAACTTTGTTGTCTTTGGTGCTGTCATGCTGACACGCATCATGTGCAATGAAGGCAACTACATAGATTGTCTCATGGTACACCAAGAAAACATTCTATCGCTCCTCAAAGCGAAATATTTATTCTACAGTGCTATGCTGTTGGTTCCCTTTCTTTTGATGATTCCAACAGTCATTGTCGGCAAATGGTCGTTGCTCATGCTCCTGGCTTATGCAGTGTTTACGGCAGGTTTTCAGTATTTCATCCTCTTCCAAATGGCCGTCTACAACAAGCAGACCTTACCGCTGAACACCAAATACATAAGTAAAGCCGGAATGGAAAACAATTACAGGCAACTGGCCGTCACCATGGGATGCCTCTTCGTGCCCAGCATCATCATTGCCACATTGAATGGTTTCATGAGCGAACAACAGGTCTATGCATCCATGTTGGTCGTAGGCGCTGTGTTCATCGCCACCAGTAAGCTTTGGCTTCGCAACATTTATAATAGGATGATGCGCA
>CAMQBP010000113.1 GCA_946999025.1 uncultured Prevotella sp.
CGTTCCCTGTAGGTATTGAACTGGATAAGGCTATTGCTAATCCCAACAGCGATGCAAATATTGTACTGCGAGAGGGTGACCGATTAATTCTTCCCCAATACAGTGCGACAGTGAAGATAAATGGTGCCGTGATGTATCCTAACACAGTAGCCTACCAAAAAGGAAAGAAAGCCAAGTACTATATTAATGCAGCAGGAGGATTTGCTCAAAATGCCCGTAAGAGCAACGCTTATATCATCTACATGAACGGTATGGTCAACAAGGTTTCACAAGGAGCAAAAATAGAACCTGGTTGCGAAATTGTAGTTCCCAGCAAGCTATCTCGAAAGATGAGCATTGCAGAAACAATGAGCCTTGGTAGTGGCATCACCAGCATCGCTGCCATGATAGCAACAATTGCAAATATGGTGAAATAAGTTTGTCTGTGATATCAACAATTCATTGATTTGTGCTAAAAAAGAAGTGTGATGAAAGAAGGAAATGAACAAATACATCTCTCCGAAATCGTTCAACGAATCATTCATAAAAAGTGGATCTACACCATTGTTCTGTCCTCTACCTTTGTGGTGGCGTGTTGTTTAATACTTCCTGTGCCCAGATATTATCGAAGTGGAGTGACATTAGCTCCCGAATTAGGAAATGTCAATGGTGGAGGTAGCCTTTCTGACATCGCTGCGTCAATGGGCTTTAACTTGAACAACACAGTTTTGTCGGATGCAATTTCACCTGAACTGTACCCAGAACTCTTAAAATCAAATAGATTTATTCTTCAACTGGTTAACACACAAGTTACAAATATTGAAGGCGATATCAACACCACCTATTATAATTATTTGGACAAGCATCAGAAGCAAAACCCGTTGATGATTCCTCTTTATGCTGTAGAAAAACTCTTCATGAAGAAAGTGCATCCCTCATCGAAAAGCCAGCAGATAGATCCATTTCAACTTACAAAAAGAGAAAATGATATTTTTGGCGCCATTCGGAACAAAATTAGCTGTAGTGTGGACAAAAAAACAAACTTAATCACCATAACAGTAGAAGACCAAGACCCCTTGATAGCTGCAACAATGGCTGATACGGTACGCAACAAACTACAAACGTTTATCACAGAATACCGAACCAGTAAGGCGCGTCACGACATGGATTATTACAAGCAACTAACCATGAAAGCTAAACAAACATACGAAAAGGCGCGCCAAGCATACGGAAGTTATGCAGATGCGAATATGGAAGTTATGCTTGAAAGTTTCAAATCAAAGAAAGACGATTTGGAAAACGATATGCAACTCAAGTTTAATGCCTACAGTACACTGAACACACAGTTGCAGGCTGCCATAGCCAAGGTTCAAGAAAAAACGCCTGTATTTACGGTCGTAACCAGTGCTTCGGTACCATTGAAACCTGCAGGACCTAAACGTATGCTTTTCGTGGCAGGTATGCTATTCTTAGCATTCATCATTACAACCGTCTATGTCTCAAGAGATTTAATTTTCTAAGGTTTCTTAAATAAAGATGACAACCTATCAAGCCAACAATAAGAGGATAGCAAAAAACACGATGTTCTTATATATCAGGATGTTTTTTGTATTGCTGGCCAACCTGTATATCTCACGTATATTATTAGACACGCTTGGTGTTGTTGACTATGGCATATATATGGTTGTCGCTGGTCTGGTGTCTCTCTTTGGCTTTTTCAACACAACGCTTGCGTCCACCTTGCAACGCTATTACAACTATGAGGGCACTCACAAACGGGAACAAGGTATTCAAGATATTTTTGCAACAGGCTGTATTATCAATCTACTGGTAGCAGTGTTTACCTTTATCTTATTGGAATCGGTTGGCTTATGGTATCTCAATCACTATTTAGTGGTACCTGCCGACCGCATAGAGGCTGCTAAAATACTTTTTCATGCCTCTACCCTTTCGTTGGTTTTGATTATCCTTCAAATCCCAGCTACAGGACTTATCCTTGCCAAAGAGAGAATGGGATTTTATGCAGCAGGTAGTATGATTGACATCAGTCTAAAGGTAGCAGCGGCTATGGCATTGCCTTACATCGGTGGCGAGCATATCTCTGTGTACGCATATTTCTTGCTTGGAATTGCTATCTTTGATTTTTTGCTGTACCATGGATATGCCAAACTGTCTTTCCGTTATATTCATTTAAGTAGAAAGATAAACCAGCAAACCGCCCGTTCGTTGTTGGCATTTACGGGATGGAACATGATGGGCACTTTGGCATTTATGCTTAGAGGACAGGGTATAAGTCTGTTGCTGAACAATTTCTTCGGTCCTATCGTTAATGCCGCACGTGGAATCTCTATGCAAGTAAGCAGTGCAGTGGGACAGTTCTCCTCTAATGTGTCAATTGCTTTTGCACCTCAAATATCTAATTCGGTAGCTGCACAAGACCATAGAAGGGCACAATACTTGATGTTTACAGAATCCAAGATATGTTATGCGCTCATGCTGATTTTGACTACTCCGTTATGTTTGGAGACTGACTATATCCTCAACTTATGGCTTGGTCATCATATTCCGTCCAATACCAACATCTTTTGTGTCTTAATGCTTATCGATGCGTTGATTTGTACGCTTAACACTCCCTGCACACAGATTACATTGGCAACAGGAAAGATAAAACTTTACGAGATTGTAAGTACCACCATTAACCTCTGTCTCATTCCTGTGTGCTATATCTTTCTTAAAATAGGGTATGGAGCAGTGAGTTCTTTTGTTATTACCATTGTCTTTTCAATCATCCTTCAGATAGGATGCCTCATCATCACTCATCAACAATTTAATTTCAAATACGTCAACTACCTTAAGGAGGTACTTTTTCCTTGTCTCGCCATGACGATCCTACTGCCCGTCACCCCTACGCTTATAAAGATAAATATGCACACATCTTTTCTTAGGCTCACCGTGGTCTGCGTTATGGCTTTATTGACTTGCATTCCTATGGTATATTGCATACTCTTAAATCAAAAAGAAAAGATATTGGCGAAAACATTTGTATTGAAATTGATACAGAGAAATCAAAATAACAGTGTAAACCTATGAAAATTTCGATCATCACCGTGACATACAACAGCAGTAAGACTGTGGACAGAACTATTGAGTCGGTACTGCATCAATCATATCCAAACATAGAGTACTGGGTAATAGACGGCAACTCTACAGATGGCACAGTTGACAAGTTGAAACGATATGAGAACAAATTCGAAAGAAGACGCCATGGAAAGTTTCAATGGATATCTGAGCCGGATAACGGCATCTATGATGCAATGAACAAAGGAATAGAAAGAAGTACTGGTGACATTGTAGGTATCTTAAACTCTGACGACTGGTTCACAACAAATGACGTGGTTGAAAAGATAGTAAAAGCATTTACAGATGACATAGATGCGGTGTACGGTGATATATACACTGTTCAGAAAGAGACGCCTGATGTTTGTTCCTATCGTTGCAACAGCAGGATTTTTCGACCATATCTCCTAAAATTTGGTTGGGCTCCACCACATCCCTCATTCTACGTTAGAAGATCAATCATCAAAGCATACGGGGCTTATGACCCGACGTACAAAATAGCTGGTGACTTTGAACTCATTGCGCGTTATATTCACCGACATCACATACATACAAAATATATTCCCATGGATTTTGTCACCATGACTACAGGCGGAGCAAGCACCAAAGACGCACAAGCATATAAAGATGGAATCAGGGAAGTGAGGCAGGCTTGCAAAGAGCTGGGTATTCACACCAATGGTCTGAAACTTTCCATGAAACGCTTCATATCCATGGTTGCTAACAGAATATAATCAACATGCAGCTAAAAAGGTTAAGATTTATCCAAGTAGACCTCTACATTTGTACAAGCATCCTCTGCTTGTACTTTGCTGCATTTGCAAGCCTTTATTCACCCACGGCGAACAAGGTTGGACTCTATGTTGCCATTCCTATGGCTATGCTATTGTGTACGCTCATCAATAGGGGCTTTAGAACAAATCTATACGAAAAAATTTTGTACGCTTTGCTACTTTGGGATTGTGTTGCTTATTTTTGGGCAGATGATAAGGCATTGGCATCAACAGAAGTACACCAAGTCTTGGGAGCAGCTATGATGATCTATGTAGTTTCAATTCTTTCTCGTTATTCCAAATACCAAAAGTTTATTTATTTCACCTATATCATTCTCTATTTAAGTGCGTGGAATTATGCCATTCACAACATATTCACAATGATGGTCAATGACAGCGACCGACTGAATGACGAAGAGCTGAACGCCAATACGATGGCATATTATACGTTTTATGTGTCATATCTATTGTTCATGCTCTGGCAAATTTCTAAAAATAAATGGATGAAACGCACATGGCTCTTCTTGTTTTGGATAATGATTCCAGCTTCTTTTGGCGTTTCGTTGCTCACCGCCTCGAGACAAGTCATGATTATACAAGTTCCGTTATACTCACTTCTCATATACCAACGATACTTCAAAGGGTCATCCATGAGAAAAAAGATGTACTTCAGCCTGGTTGCCTTAACCGTCATGGTTTCCCTATCGGGGAAGATTATAAATACATACGACAACAGTTTCCTTAAAGAACGAGCCGAAAAAAATGTAGCTGACGACAGCAGGATGGAGTTGGTACGAGATGCAACGAAAGTGGCATTGAAAAACATGCCATTGGGCGTGGGTAGTGCAAATTATCAAGGGGTTTCGTCCAGAAGACAAATTTCACACAATTCCTATTTGGAGGCATTCGTGAATATGGGGATTATAGGACTGATCCTATACGCAGCTTTGATGATGTCTTTCACGATTCGTCAATGGAAACGCTATAAACGGTACGATGACAAGATGTACTTTTATTTCTTTACGTTCGGACTAATCTATGTTTTGGACGGTGTTTTTTTCGTATTTTATAATGCTATTTGGCTTATATCCTTTTTCATGCTCGTTGCGGCACACAGCGAAACGTATTACTCTGAACATCATAAAGAATTAAATAAAAGCAATAGAGAAGAACTTTCAACCCATTGCGGGACACAAGAACAAATGCTATAAAATGAAGAAGATTCTTTTAGTTGATACCAAATATAAAGAAGGTGGACCAAAAACCGTTCATCAAAACATCTTGAACTCCTACCTCTCGAAGAAGTACGAGATTAAGGAAATAGGCCTCAACGACAGTGTGCTACATTTCAATCCTATTAAGGGCATCAAGTTCGTACTCGCTTATTGGAAACTTATCAATGCAGAGCATGCCGATGTAGCTCTCGTCCGGGGTTTACAATATATTGGCTTTTTAATGGTTTTGGCTGCAAAACTTTCAAATGTTAAAAAGACAATTGTTTGTGTCCACGGATCTGACTGGGATGTACCAGAAAGAACTTTCAGGAAAATAATTCTTAAATACATTATAGAACCCTTGGAAATAAGAATGGCTGATAGTATTTTTACGGTTTGCCAAGCAGAACAGAAAATTGTGAAACCTTTAAAACTGGCTAAGAAAAGAGCTAACAAAGGTGTAATTTACAATACTTTCCCTAATATTAATATCAATAAGATTACCTCAGGAAAACTCAGAAAAGAACTGAGTATTCCTGAAAATAAAATCATTGTCATCTCTGTTGGGCGTGTTG
The DNA here is from genome assembly GCA_946999025.1 of uncultured Prevotella sp. GTDB lineage: Bacteria > Bacteroidota > Bacteroidia > Bacteroidales > Bacteroidaceae > Prevotella. The sequence goes on from CAMQBP010000113.1 coordinate 5,659, forward strand.
TTATTAGAAAAGGACATCAATATATTATTGAGACGCTCAAAAATTTCAAAGACTCAGTCTTTGTTTTTGTCATTGTTGGGAGTGGCGATTATCTTCATCACTACGAAGAGCAGTGTAAAGAAGAAATTGCCGAAAGACGTTTATTTCTCCTCGATAATAGAACAGATGTCTACGAGTTGCTCAAAGACAGTGACATCTTCCTGTTTCCCACCCTCAACGAAAACCACTCCATGGCACTGCTCGAGGCCATCAACATGCACTGCACAGCCATCGTAACCAACGTGGGAGGCAATACAGAGACAATAATAGACGGCGAGACAGGAATTGTTATTAGACCTAAAAACACAGCCGATATTGTACGCGCACTTTATCGGATGAAAGATAAAGATGTACGGAAAATATATTGTAACGAAGCCTTCCGCTACGCCAAAGAAAAATTTTCGATAATGAACACATTGGGAAAGCTCGAAGAACTATTTTGAAAATTATTTTAACAAAACCGTAAGCAGATAAAGATTACAAGATGTAGGAAAATTATTATTCGTTCCCTCCTTTCCACCCTATCTTAAATTTACTGACAAATGCCATCTGATTTAAAATAGGTGTTGAATAAAGTTGTGCCAGCATGATGAAAACGACAAAACAAAAAAATCATATTGCAAAGAAAACAGATAACCAAGCTCACACTGCTGTCCGTGTAGTGCACCCTCTGTACAACACTTTTGAATGAATACTATCCTTAATCAAAAAAATATAATTATCTTTGCAATAAGAAAAAAAATAGCTTAATAGATAAAGTAAACAATAGCACGCAATAAATATTTGTTTGAACTGATAGCGTT
>CAMQBP010000114.1 GCA_946999025.1 uncultured Prevotella sp.
TCATAGTGCGATTGGGAAAATGTTTAGTTCCCTCAAACGCTAAATGTTCCAAAAAATGTGCACATCCTCTTTGGCGCTGAGTCTCTTGCAGGGAGCCAACGCGCATGACGAGTCGCATCTCCAAGTTGTGCGAAGAGGTTTCGCCAGGCATGAGGATGTATCGCATGCCATTATCCAAAACGCCTTCCATCATTCGTGCAGGTAAGGTTAAGAGCGTTTTGCTCTTAACCTCAGCGGGTTGCACGAATGATAAAACCATTACCAACAGGCAAATCCATCGGTGAACGGTGACGTGGCTGTTCAGCATGCGCATTGGCCTTAACTGCTTGATATTATAAGAAGTATGTCACGTGAAATTGCATGTAGTCACTGGCTTCATCAAAATCATAAGGGAAGTCAAAACTCATGGTTCCTTTCTTCAAGTCAAATTTAGCGGTGGGCATGAACCAGTTTGAAGGATCTTTTCCGTAATCGTCTTTTATCAGCGTACTCCTGCAGAACCAACGGTACGGATCGATGGAGCCGCCTGCAATTAAGACGTCTTCCGTGATGGTGACATTGAAAGGCTTTTCGTCGGCTGATGTTTTCACCTCAACCGTAACGTTTCCTTTCTTGGCTATTTCTTGCAATTTGTTCCATGCGGAGAACTCGAAGATGAAAGGTACGGTCTTTATCGGCGTGTCATACAAGTCTTTTGCCATTGCCAGATAGCTGATAGTACCTTTGGTTGGTTTCAGCACGATGTTGTCGAGCGCGGTTTTGAAGTATTCTTTTTTGCGATCGAATTTGAGCACTTTTGATACCGCCTGGCCGTATGGCTGGTCGCAGAAATAGACTTTGTCCTCAAGAGTCTTGCGCAGCAGCAGATTGTAAAAGAACGAATTGAGCCCCATCGCGTTCTCTGTCATCTTCAAAATGGGCTTGTTGGCTGTGGCCTTGTCACTCAGCGTGATGATGGTATAGCCTTCGAACACGTCTTTGTCCTTTCCTCCAAACCATTCAGCCTTGTCGTCATTGCAATACACCACTTCCGCTCTCACTTTTAATTTGCCGATGAACCGCATCAAGTCGATGCCGAATTTATCCTTGTATCCTTTGATGAGCTGCTGTTGTTTCGCCGTGAGTTGTGGAATGTCGCTGTCTTGTTTGATTACGAACGATACGGGTTCCAAGGCTTTCACGTTGGCGTCGGATGTGCTGAGAACGCTCAACGTCATGGCGCGTTGTCCCTTTACCAAGTGCTTGTCGTTGGATGTCACCGTTATATTCTTGACCTTCTCGCCCGCCTTGAACACGAGTTTGCTCTCAGAAAGCTTCACCACGTCGCCGTCGTTTCCGGTCAGGTTCAGCTCAACCGTGACGTCTTTTTTGGGTGTTAAGGACAGCGCGGCCTTGACGTTGATCACTTCTTTGTCGTTTTCTGCCATCTCGGACTGTCCCTCAATGCTGAGACTGAGCTGGTTGGTCATTTGCTCTTCTTCTTTCTCGTTGCAGGCGGATGCGAGCAACAGCGTCAACATGGCGACGCATAAAAACTTAAAATTCTTCATATTTATTTTCTCCTGTATTAATTAGATGAATTATCTTCCTCTCTTATCATATACCAACCGGTGTTTTGTTGAGCCTTTCCGTTAAACCTGTATTCTGATTTAGGGATGGGAAATGTCCAGCGGTAATCATTTTTTGCGATGCGGATTGTTACTCCTTTTCTGGGGCTGAGCCGTGGAAGAGGTCTTCGGCGAGTGCGTTTTAGGTCGAAGAAGTTGGTGCCTTCTCCCGTGAATTCCTTGTATTTGTCTGTCAGGATGCTGTCCAACAGTGCGTCGCCCTTGACGTCGTCGCTCAATGGTTCGTTGCCTGTCTGCGCTCTATAACCATTTACAAGCTGGCGGGCTTTATCTTCGTTTCCTGTCCTGGCATACGATTCGGCAGCGATGTACAATGCTCCGGCGCGTCTGAAAACATTCAGATAAGGTGCGATTTTCTTCTCCTTCATCACCTTGTTGTATTTACCCAGCAACTGTAAAGAGTCGCTCTTGACCTTGAATGGGTATGCGGCATACGCATAGCGCCGGTCGGTGGTGCTGAAATAAAAGGCGGGATTCAGTGCGAAGAAATCGCCATCCTTTGGCCCGTATTCTATTTTGTCGTATAAAGGAACATCCACTTGCAGTGCGAAGATGCGGTCGGGGCATTGCACTTCCGTCCACAAGGCTGCGTACTCCTGCTCATATTGCTCGGAGGTTGTGGGCATGGAGTTGAGTATCTGCTGTGCGTGGCGGGCCGCCTTGTCATATTGTCCGCTGTATAGCTCCAGGTCGGCCAATAAGTATGTTGCGGCGGTTTGTGACAGCCAAGCCTTGCTTTTGGTTTTATAACTCGTGGAAAGTGCTTCCTGCAGCAGTCCCTCTATATGTTTCACGCAGTCGGAAACGGTTGACCGTTGATGGTTTTCTACGCCCAACCGTGTTTTTATCACCACCCCCAACTTATCGGAACGCGCGTCACATGTGGGTGCGAATATCTTGAGAAGCTGCATGTAGCACAGAGCCTCCAACACCTTTGACTGTATCCTTATGCTCCGCAGCTCGTCTTTTTCCGCGGGTTTTTCTGTCACCACTCCGGGCAAGCGTTCTTCCAAAGCGTCGCATTGAGCGATGACATAGTAGTAGGACAGCCACTCTTGCGATGCCAGCTGCTTTATTTCCTTGGGTCTCCACCCATAGAGATTGAGAAGACCGATGTTCAATACAGACAGAGGAGTGGGGCAGAAATCATTGCCAAGCAGGGAGAATTCCAACTCATCGTTAGGATACGCCCGGTAAGCGGAAGCCAGAAACGACCTGGCGTTGGGTATGTCTGTGATGGCGTCTGGGTCTGAGAACATGTCCATCGGCGGGATGTCGAGCGAGCACGATTGCAGGGTGAATGTCCAGAATATAAGCGGCAGCAACCTGTGTGATTGTGAAAACAGTAACTTTTTCATAGTCTTAAAACGTTAAGTTGAGGCAGAAGGTAAAGACAGGTTGTAGAGTTCCCGAGAGTTTTCCGCTTTCCGGGTCGGACTCGCTGTACGATGTCCATGTGTACAGGTTGCTGCCCTGCACTCCCAAGGATGCGAAATGAATGAAGGGAACATAACGCCGCAGCATGTTTCCCGGCAGATGGTATCTCAGTGAAATCATGGAAAGCTTCAGCATGTCACTCTTTCCGATGGTACGCGAGTTGGCATACAGGGCTATGTTGTCTTGCGCGATGACATCAGAGTAAAAGGGCGTGTTGTAAATCTTGTTCTCGTCACCCTTTTTGAACCACATCTTTTTCACTAATCCCGCGATGGCGTTCTTGTTTGAGTTGTCTCGGTTGCGGACGTACTGATAGTCAAATTGCCTGACACCTCCAATCGTGTAATAAAACGAGATGTCGAAATCCAATGATTTATATTGCGCGCTGATGTTCAGCGCTCCATTGTAAGGCGGTGTGAGATGGCCCAATGCCATGAAGTCTCTTTTGTACAATTTTTCCTTTGCCTGTTTCTCTTTCCCGTCTGGCGTGAGGAAGACGGGATAGCCGGTCAGCGGGTTGATGCCCAGCGAGTGCAGGCCGTAAAGCATGTCATACGACTTTCCCACCTCGTAAGCCGGCAGGATGTCGTCCTCGCTCATGTAAAGTCGGTCGCCATCGTACAGGTCGATCACCTTGTTGCGGTTGTAGGATAGGGAGGCTGACAGCGACAAACGATAGTCGAAGTGGTCCAACAGACGCATGTTCATGCTGACCTCGCATCCTGTGTTGTCCAGCACTCCCACGTTGCGTTTCATCATGGTGTATCCCGAGCTTGACGCGATGGGCACGTCAAGCAGCGCTTGATCCGTGCGGCGGTTGTACCAGTTGACGTCGATGGTGAAACGCTTCCAAAGTTCAAAACTCATCCCGAAGTCTGTTGATGTGTTTCGCTCTGGTCTCAACTCCTTGTTGTACAGCATCACCAAGTCAAGCATTCTAACCTCGTCGTATCCGCTGTTGTCGAACATGAACGTGCCGGTGGTCTGCGACACCGACACTCCGTTGAGGTTGGACGTTACGCCATACGATGCCTTGAGGTTGAGCGACGTGAGGATTTTGTTGTCTTTCAGCCACTCGTAGCGTGATGGTGTCCATCCGATGCCCGTCGCCCATGCCACGCTCCACCGCTTGTCTGCGGGCAGGATGGATGACGCGTCGGCTTTGTAAGTGGCATACAAGTCGTAAATGTCCTTGTAGCTGTAGCCGGCTACCAGGCCAATGCCCAACTGTGCGTTGCGGTCGCGCGGATTTCTTACCTCTGGCTGTCGCATGCCGTGCAGCGAGTGGTTGATAGCCGAGGGCGCGTCAATGTTGCCTACGCCATAGCCCGTGATGCCCACGGCGTCGTAGTCGTAGAAGTAATAGTCCATGTTGGCGCTGAGAGTCAAATCGTGCGTTTCGGCCAGTGACTTGCTATATGTGGCGCGGAAATTACTGGAGAAGTTCACGGTCGCATTTTTGGAACGGCTGTAGACTCCGAGTCTCATTTCGGGGAAGCCGCTCTTTTGCTCCGAATAGGAGGACGCTGGTACGAAGCGGTGATAGGTGGAGAAGCTCAAGTCTATGCCCGTGATGTACGCTAAGGTCAAGCCGTCCAGCGGAGTGAGGGTGAAGTTGGCCGTGGCTCCTGCGTCTTTTTCCGTGTCATCCTGCTTGTATTGATGCAGCAAATCCTTGAACGTCTGGTTGGGATACGAATACAGTTTTCCTTTTTTTGTTTCATAAGGGTTAAGGTTGTACACCAGCGACGTGGGGTCGAACGTGGTTCCCGTGGGCGTGTTGGTCTTGGCATATCCGCCGGTTACACCCAGCATGAGATAGCCTATGCTCCCTATCCGCTGATCCAAGCTGAGGTGCAGGCTGTATCGCCGTTTGTCGTTTCCCTCCATTCTGCCTCCTTGGAGAGCGTAATTGGCGGATATGTAATATGTGGTTATGTCGTTTCCGCCCTTCAGACTTAAGGTGTGGCGCTGGTAAACGTTCGTCTTGATGAGTTCGTCAAACCAGTCGGTGTCCACTTTGCTCAATTTGTCGAGAAGAACTTTACCCTCTGCTATCAGCCGTGCCTTGTTGGGGTTGCCGCTTTCGTACTTGTTGAAATAGTCTTCACTGTATCGGTATCCGGGCGCCGCCGGGTTTTCCAACAGGTGCTCAAAGCGCAGCTTCTCATCAGTGCGCATCAGGGCTACCCCTCGTTTCCCGCGTCCCGTAACGCCGATGTTGGTGCTGTACGAGATGGTAGGCTTGCCCGAATAGCCTCGTTGTGAGGTGATTTCCAACACGCCGTTGGCGGCCTTCACGCCATACAGCGCGCACGCCGCGGCGTTTTTCAACACCTTGATGCCCGCGATGTCCTGTGGGGGAAGATTGTAAAAAGTCTCTGCCGAGATGATTTGACCGTCAAGTACATACAGCGGTTCGTTGGCCGTGTTTCCCTTTCTGAACGACGAATTGCCGCGGATGCGTATCTCTGGAGCCTTGCCCAGCTCACCCGTGTTGGCCACCATCAGCCCCGGCACCATTCCTTGCAGGGCCAGTCCCATGTCTATCATGGGCTTGTCTTTCAACTGTTGCATGTCAACGTTGGCTACAACTCCAGACTTTGCGCGCAGGTCGATGGCGTTGATGTTGCTCTTTGCGCGTATCACCACCTCTCCGATGTGGTTGACGTTCTCTTTCATTTTCACGTCCAGTCGCGCGTTTTGTTTACACTTCACATGTTGTGTGGCATAGCCTACATATGTGAATTCCAGGCTAATCCCCGCGCGCTTGGGTATGCTGAGTCGATAACGCCCGTCGGCATCTGTCACCGTCGCATGCTTCGTGCCGTCCACTCTCACCGTCACGCCTATCAAAGGCTCGTTCTGCGCGTTGGTTACATATCCAAACACCTTGCTTTCTTGTGCTGACGCAGCGGTAGGAGCGAGCGCACTCAGCATGCCCGCAAGCATGAAGAGAGCCACGCACCGTCCATGCCTATGCTGTTGGATGACGTGTCTCAAGCGCCGAATCGTGAGCCGTGCGCAGGCACTCCAAATCTCTTTCATCATCATTCCTTGTGTTGAAGCCAGTGCGTAGTCTCTTCGATGACCCAGTCGGCAACCAAATCTTGCGATGCGGGCAATATGCCCTCGTCACCGTACACGATATCGACGCCCTTTTGAGTCAGTTCGGCTTGTTTCTCCCGCATGTGGTGCCGGTCGGCCATGCGCTTGACGTCAGAGGTGAGGTAGATGCCTTGCACCAAGATGCGCTTCTTGTGTTGTGAGGCCCGCTTGAGCATGGGATGCAGCTCATTCGCAAAGTCATGTCCCATCTCAATCTGTCGTGCATCAGTATAAGTTATCTTGCTGTTGTCTTTGATGTATTTTTGTA
>CAMQBP010000115.1 GCA_946999025.1 uncultured Prevotella sp.
AGCTCCAGTTGCTGGTCAGCCTGAACATAGCCAGCCTTTGCCCAAGGCTTGTCGGACTTGAGCTTAAAGCTGACGTCAAGACGGTAATCCTTGCCGGAATCCAGTGCATCGCAAAGTCCCTCAATGCGCACCGTCTTATGCTGGCGCGGCAACACGCTGACTATAGGTAACACACCTTTCTTTACACGAATACCATCAGCACTCAGCGACCAATGCACTTCATAATCGGATAAATCGTCTGTGTAATAGTTCTTGTTGAAGATGTCGAGCGTGCCATCTTGCTGGTTCGCCCACGAAATGCCCACGTTTTGGTAAACCTTTTTTACCTCAAAGTATTGAGGCTTGGGTTTCATGTCGCCGAAGATGATGCCATTCATGACAAACTGTCCATCGTTGGGCGTGTCGCCAAAGTCGCCTCCGTAGGCCAGATAGCGTTTCCCGTCTTTCGTATAGTTGTACATGCTTTGGTCAATCCAGTCCCAGATGGCGCCGCCCATGATGAAGTTGGTCGACTCGATGGCATCCCAATAATCCTGCAAGTTGCCCACAGCGTTGCCCATGGAGTGAGCATATTCAGAGATGTGGAAAGGATATTTGATGTTCATCTGCCCCTTGACAGCGTCGCGCACCCAGTTGATGGACGGGTATTGGTTGGATCCCATGTCCACAATGTCATTGTTGCGCTCGTATTGAACCGGGCGAGTAGTGTCGAATGCCTTCAGCGCTTGGTATGCTGCAACAAAGTTTTTGCCGGGACCAGCCTCGTTTCCCAAACTCCAAATGGCGATGCACGGTTCGTTGATGAGCGAATGTACCATTTCCATCACCCTGCCCACATGTGCCTTGCGCCACTCGATGGGATGCGACAACGACTCTTTACCATAGAAATATTCGTGGCTCTCGATGTTGGCTTCGCTCTCCAAAACGATACCATATTTATTACAGAGATAATAGAAATAAGGATCGTTAGGATAGTGCGAGGTACGCACATGGTTGATGTTGGCACGCTTCATCATCATGATTTCCTCCCGCATCTGCTCTCGACTGATGGCGTGTCCCGTGGCAGGATTGGTATCATGACGGTTTACTCCTTTGAGTTTTAAGGGCTTGTCGTTGATATAAAAATATCTGCCAGCCAAATTAAACTCGTCTTTTGCAGCAGGCGTGTCTTTAATTTCTACCGAACGAAAACCGGTTTGCACGCTGATGGCCTCAACGGTTTTGCCTTTCTTGTCTTTCAACAAAGCTACAAGAACATACACGCGCGAGTCTTCGGGTGTCCACGGCTTGATGTTTGGTATCGTAAAGTGGTTGCAGATGATGGCGCTGTAGCCACTTTTCAATGACATGGCAGCATCGGCAGACCAGGTAGTTGCTAAATGATTATCGTCGCCAAACAATTTGTTTTCGTACAAAAGATAATCGATTTGATAGCCCTTCACGGCTTTCTTGCCCAAGTTTTCTATGGTTGTAGCAATCTGCAAAGCACCGTTTCCGTCCATGTAAGCTGGTTTCACCACCATGTCTTGTATATGCGTTTTGGGCGTGGAATATATGGCTACGCTGCGGAAGATGCCCGGTAGGCGGAACATGTCCTGTGCCTCGAGGAACGAACCGTCGCTCGAGCGGTACCCTTCCACGGCTATTTGGTTGTCGCCTTTGTGTACAAACCGCGTGATGTCGAAGCGGGCTGCGTCGCGTGAGTTCTTGGAAAAGCCCACATATTGGCCGTTAATCCAGAGGTAGAAAAAGCTGTCTACGCCATCAAACGACACAAAAATTTCTCTTCCGTCCCAGTTATCGGGGACGCTGAATGTGCGCTTGTACGACCCCACCTCATTGCGGTACTCGTAGGTGGTATAGTGCTTTGGCGGCTCGCGCATCACACCTTGGCGCCAATCGTCAACGGCTATGTTGTATTTGAAGATGACCCACTGGTTCACATAGATAGGCACGCCATATTTCAGACTGCCATCTTTCTGAATACCCTGAATGTTCCACGAGCCAGGCACCGTGATATTGTCCCATTTGGATGTGTCATAATCGTTCCTGTAGAAATCGGCTGGACGCTCATCTGGGTTCTTTGCAAAATGGAATTTCCACTGGCCGTCAAGGCTCATCCTATAAGACGAGTGTTCCGGAAGATACTGGCGCGCCTCTTCGGTCGAGGCGAAAGAGGTGAAATTCGCACGCGGCTGCAGCTTGTTGTAGCCCAACTGCTCGGGTGATTGCCATTCCTGTCTGGTAGGCGAAGTGGCATTTCCATACTCAAAACCCTCGAGATGGGGTACTTGGGCCATGCCCGAAAGGACCATATTGGCGAGTGCGAAAAGAAGCAATGATTTGAAACTCATAGACAGAAGGTTAATGATGATTCTATAACGATGCCACAAAGATACGAAATGATTTTCAAAGTAGATGAGGGAAGCGTACGGCAATCAAAAAAATGTGCATGCAAACCGTTTGGCAAACTCATGGAGATTGGGTGCCAAAAGCATGTGAATTGGGCATCAAACTCATGTAGATTGGAGGCTAAAAGCAATGAGTTTGAATGCTTATCTCAAAATTATTTGAGTGCGTATGCACAACAAGTTGATGTTCAGTGATTTGATAAATTTGACTTACTGGTGCAAATGGCGGGAAATTGTTCACATCGCTGAGAGGATGAGAAACAAAGATAAAAGTATCATACAGCCGGCTACCATCTTTTGATACTTCTTTTTGTCAACGTTTTTGATGAATCTCATGGCCAGGTAGTTGCCGACAATCATCGCCACGGCAATGCCAAGACCAGCGATGATGATTTGCTCGTTAACCAGATTCAGCTTGCCATAAACCAAGATTTTAACAATGTGCATCACCGTTGCTGCTGTGGCTTCACTGGCGATGTACGACACCGGACTTAAATCTAATGTGAGGAACACCGCACTACTCAGTGGTCCCGAAATGCTCAACATACCGTTGATGAATCCCGTGACGCAACCACCCACGACCATGGTTGCCGGGTGTTGTGGAAAGTGCAGCTTGCCACGGAGTTTCTGAATGGCAAACAGTATCAAGGCAAAGCCTACAATGATGGTCATGATGTTTTTGGGCGCAATGGAGAAACCGTAGGCACCCAGGGCCGTGAGGGGGATGGATGGCAGCAAAAACCATAGCGTTTTTTTCCATTCAATGCTTTTCCATCCGATGATGGCGCGCGAGGCATTGCTTAGCAGTTGTGCGATGGTAGATACGGGAACGGCCACTTCTATGCCATAAACGGAGGTGACGATGGGTAGCAACAGCATGCCGCCACCAAACCCGATGGAACTGGAAAGCATGCCAGCCATGAGGCCGACAATGCTGAGAAGAATAATGGAAGTGTTCATTGCATTGAAGTTTTGCAAATGGTTTTGCGGAATGTCAGGTCGCCTATGTGTTATTGACCATCGCTTTTATGCTGTCTGGATAGAAGGACAATGTTGCGTGCATAGGCCACAAATCCGAATGATTGTCCAAGAATCAAGACAGGATCTCGGCGAATGATACCGTAAATGACGATGGTGCCACTACCTATCAGACTGATAATCCAAAAGCCGAGCGGAAGAAGGGAGGCATGGCGTTGGTAGGAATAGTACCACTGATAGACAAATCGAAGCGTGAAGATGAGTTGTCCCAGAGAGCCGATAACAAGTAAATAGAGTGGTACTTGCGTGTTGTGAAAGAAGTTTTGTGTGAAGGAAGGGATATCTGACAGCATGCCCACAACGGCTGCAACGGGAAGTAACCCAACGGCGATGCGTAAAAACCATGGCAGCCGTTGCCAGATTCCCTTTGTATGCAGATTCCAGATATATATATAATAGGTGATGAGTTGGCCGAAAATAATGGAGAAGTCGTCGCGCAACCAACCGTAAATGAAGAGTAATACGCTTCCCGTCAGACTGAATATCCAAAAGATGTTGGGCGAAAGCACTTTCTTGGCACGCTCTGAAAGTATCCATTGTGTCAAGATGCGGGCAGAAAAGAATCCTTGGGCGATGAAGCCTATGGCATAGACGAGATAGGGATTCATAGGTTGTTGTCCTTGATTTGGTAGCGTATGTACCGCTGTTTCATCCATCGAAATGCAAAACAGTCGGTCAATGGACCCACGAGTCTGTTAAGAAGATGATACTTGGATACGCCCGCTGTTCGGGGGTAGTGACGCACGGGCATTTCCATGAATTTGCCCCCAACCAATGTCATCAGTGCTGGGAGAAAACGGTGCATGCCATTAAAAAAAGGCAAACGTTGCGCATAATTAGTCCACATCACCTTGAGCGGGCATCCCGTATCGGTAGCCGTGTCGCCTGTCATCATGCGGCGAAAGCCGTTAGCAAACTTGGATTGCAATTTCTTGAAGCCTGTATCTTTGCGCTCCGCTCGTATCCCTGAAACCAATTGGTAATCACGTACGAAGGCCAACAGTTTGTCAAAATCTTCTGGATTGGTCTGCAAGTCGGCGTCAATGTAGCCTATATACCTGCTCTCTGCCATATCAATTCCGGCTTTCATGGCTGTGCTGAGTCCGTGATTAGCCTCAAAGGTGATGTAAAAGAAGTTCTGAAAGTCCAGGCAAGCCTTTTTCATCATTTCCAAACTCCTGTCCTTCGAACCATCATCTACCAGTAGTACGCAGGTTTTCACAGGTGTCTTGGCAGTGTAGGCGGATAGTTGGCGCACCAATCTGTCCATGTTATCTTCTTCGTTATAGATGGGAACGATAATGGTAAAGTCGTAGTTTTTTGTCTTGTTCATCGTTAATTCTTTTGGTCTCAAAATATATATTTGTCCTTTTTATTTCAACGGATTCTCATCGGATAAGTACCAATCAACGAAGTGGCGGATGCCTTCTGCCAACTGATGTTGCGGCCGGAAACCTGTTGCTGCTTCCAGTTTGGATGTGTCGGCGTATGTTTGATATACGTCACCAGGTTGCATGGGCAGGAATGTTTTCTTGGCCTTTTTGCCCAATGCATGCTCCAGTTCGCTGATGAAATCCAGCAATTGGATGGGATGTGAGCAACCGATGTTAAAAATCTCATAGTGAATTCCATTTTGATTGGGGGCTGTTTCGGCATCCAGACAGCGCAGTGTGCCTTCCACGATGTCGTCAATGTAGGTGAAGTCGCGCAGCATTTGCCCTTGGTTGAATACCTTGATGGGCTCGTCTTTGCAGATGGCGTTGGCAAAAAGCATGGGCGCCATGTCCGGTCTTCCCCATGGTCCGTAGACCGTGAAGTAACGAAGTCCAGTGGCTTTCAGTCCGTATAGCTTGCAATAGCTGTGCGCCATCAGCTCGTCAGCCTTCTTGCTTGCGGCATAAAGACTGATGGGTGTGTCGGTCATATCATCTTCTCGGAACGGTACATGGTTGTTCATGCCGTAGACAGAGCTGGATGAGGCGAATACCAAACGGTCAACATGATGGTTTCGGCAGCATTCCAAAAGGTTGAAAAAGCCATTAAAGTTGCTGTTAAGATAGGCTTTTGGGTTGGATATCGAATAGCGTACGCCTGCTTGAGCAGCCAAATTCACCACCTTGTCGAACGCATAACGGCTGAAAAGTTGGTTCATCTTCTGTTCATCACTAATGCTCATTCGGATGAAATGGCAATCGTAAGGCAGGGTTGTCTTGACGATATTCGACTCCCAACTGGCTTCATCCGAATTGATTCCGCATGCAGCAAGCCTGGCATATTTTAACTTGATGTCGTAATAGTCGTTGATATTGTCAATTCCTATCACGCTGTCACCCCGTTCAGCCAGTGCTTTCATCACGGCAGAACCAATAAAACCCGCTGCTCCTGTTACTAATATTCTCATATTTTTGAATGATCATTGGATGATTCCATTCAACTGAGGCATAGCCAATCCCGCAAAGAAAAGTGTGGAAAGAATGGCGTATGCCACCAGATGAACCGAATGAATTACATCTTTTTTGTAGATTAGTTGATACAAAGCCATCGCATTCATCGCAGACATGGCGATGGCTGCCACCATAACGAGGGGCGTGTTTAGAAAAGTAAAAGTGGGCTTTGTGCGTAAAAACAACAAGGAAGGAAATACGAGAGTCAAAAGTATTTGAGTAATACCTATCGACCAACCCACCCAAGACTCTGACTTGAATTGCTCCAAAAGATAAACGCACAGGAAGATAAGGAATGGAAATACGGGCAACAGATAGATTTGTAGCTTGGAGCTGATGACGGACAAAAGCACGATACTGGATAGAACAATGCACAGAAAATATTGCATCATTTCGTGCAAACGAATCTTTTTTATCCAAATCATCACCATGCCTCCGACGGCAAATAATGACCAAGGTAACCATTCGTACCACATAGATACGAGATAATAGTAAAAAGGTTGTTCGTGATGAAACGAATCAA
>CAMQBP010000116.1 GCA_946999025.1 uncultured Prevotella sp.
CGTTCTCCATCCTGTACATGTATTGTTGGATGATGGCTTTCAGTTCTTGCTCCATTTTGCGCTGTTCCTTCACCCTTCCTTTCAGGTTATGTCGCATCAGCAGGTCGTCCAAGGCATAGATGCCACGCGTTTGCTGACCGTCGAACTGCAACACATAGCCATACTTACAATACTGATAGATGCCGTTGAGGTAGTTTACGGCGTAGGTTTCTGCGGCGGGAGTGGTCATCAAGTCGCAGCCGAACGACAAGAATGGCTTGTCATAGCCCAACAGACCCAGCACGGTGGGCAGGATGTCTATCTGCTGTGCGATGCCGTCGTGCATGCCCACTGGCACCTCTCCGCTGGGATCAAAGATGATGAGCGGCGCCGAAAATCCGCCGATGTCGGTCTGATACTGCGCATGGTCGCTCAGGTTGGTGTGGTCGCTGGTCAGCACGAAGAGGGTGTTTTTGTACCACGGTTGCTGCTTGGCCGCCTCGAAAAACTTGCCGATGGCCATGTCGGTATAGCGTATGCACTTGTGGATGGGCAGCCCCTCTTCGGGATACACGTTCTTGTATTTTTCCGGAATGACGTAGGGCGTGTGGCTCGACACGGTGAAACAGGCCGTCATGAAGGGTTCTTTCATCTCGCCAATCTTCGTACACCAGTATTGCAGGAAAGGCTCATCCCAGATGCCCCAGTGCCCGTCAAAGTCGGCATCGCCGCCAAATCGGTGGTCGGCGGCATAGTCTTGTCGGCCATAGTACGCCTGGAAGCCCACCTTGTTGGCAAAAGCCAGGAACCCCATGCTGCCCCGGTTGGCACCGTGGAAGAATGCCGTGTGGTAGCCTTCGTGCGCCAACAGGCCGGCCATGCTGGTGTAATCGTTCATCGAGGCGTTGGTGAGCACGAACGGTTCTTTAAACATAGGAATGCCACAAAGCACGGATGGCATGCCATCGATGCTCTTCCGTCCGTTGCAGAACGAGTATTTGTAGGTGGCACTTTGACTGATAAGCTGATCAACGTATGGGGTGTAGCCCTTGTACCGACCGTTTTCGAGCTGTTGGTTGAAAGCTCCGATATACTCGCGGCCAAAACTTTCGACAATCAGCACCACCACGTTCTTCTTTTGGAACGCATGCGTGGGCTTTGGATGGTGTATCGGCGTGAACACTTTGGCGGCAGCCTCGATGTTGGGATAGTAGGTGGGAACGTCGAAAACGTTCTTCCCGATGGTTCTGATCAATGAGAACGGCGTGTTGAGTACCAGCGCACACTCGGTTGGACGGCGCACATATTGGTTGGCGTTGTTGACGGTGATGGGGCGTATTCCCGACACCAGGCCGCCCCGGCAGGCACCGATGATGAGAGGAGTGAGCAAGGCCAGCAGCACAAACTGGATGAGACCGAACTTCCATCGCTGTGTGGCGGTGGCATAATGTGTGTGTACGGTGCGAGGCATGACGTAGAGTTTCCACAGCAGGGTGATAACTACGATGGCCAATAGCACAAGATACCAGTGTCCCACAAACTCGCCCCAAAACACGTCGGCCAGGTTGTTTTCGTTGCGAAATTCGCTGAATACGCTCGTCGTGGTGCGCCGCAGGGTGTAAGGGAAGTACACCGAGTCGCACAAATTGATAATCAGCGTCAGCGCATTGATGACCACAAACACCCATTTGCACATCAAATGATAGCCTCTGCGCTCCTTAATCCACAGCGGAAAGAGCATCAGCAGGATGTACAGGGCATTGGTGTAGGCGATGGCGGAGCGGTCGAAGATGTAGCCACCGTAAAACAATTCGGTCAGATGGGATGCCGACAGGTTGCCGGAGAAATAGCTGTAATTCTCGAAAAGGAATTCCACACGGGCAATGAAGTATACCACGAATGCCATCAACAGGTTGAGGATCATGGCGCCGAAAGGCCCGAAAGAAGTGTGTAGGAATGTTGCTTTTGCTTGTTTCATCTTTGCCTTAAACCTCTTGCATGTCATGCAGTTTTTTGTAATAGCCCTCTTTTTCAATCAGTTCTTCATGCGTACCCCGCTCCACGATGCGTCCTTCGTGCAGCACACAGATTTCGTCAGCGTGCTTGATGGTGGACAGACGGTGCGCGATGGCCACCGTGGTGCGGGTACTCATGAGCCGCTCCAGGGCATCTTGCACCAAGCGTTCGCTCTCGGTGTCGAGCGCACTGGTGGCCTCGTCGAGTATCAGGATAGGTGGATTTTTGAGGATGGCGCGGGCAATGGAGATACGCTGACGCTGTCCGCCGCTTAACTTGCTACCCCGATCTCCGATGTTTGTGTCGAATCCTTCCTCTGACTCCATGATGAATTCGTAAGCGTTGGCGATGCGAGCAGCCTGGTCTACCTCTTCTTGCGTGGCATGTTCAACGCCGAAGGTGATGTTATTGAAGAACGTGTCGTTGAACAAAATGGCCTCTTGGTTGACGTTTCCGATGAGCTGCCGCAAGTCGTGAACGCCCAAGTCACGCACGTTGATGCCGTCGATGAGCACTTCACCTTCCTGCACGTCATAGTAGCGTGGAATCAAGTCGACCAAGGTAGACTTGCCACTGCCGCTCTGTCCCACCAACGCCACGGTCTTTCCTTTGGGAATCACCAGGTTGATGTCGCGCAACACCCATTGTTCTGCATACCTGAACGATACGTGGCGGAACTCGATTTGATGTTCAAAGCTGTTGAGGTGAATCGGTTTTTCGGGATCTTTAATGGCTACTTCGGCCTTCAATATCTTGTCTACCCGCTCGATGGATGCCAGTCCTTTCATGATGGCATAGCTCGCCTTTGACAGTTCTTTCAACGGGTTGATGATGCTGTAGAGCATCACGAGGTAATAAATGAACGTGGGGCCGCTGAGAACTTCCTCGTTCAAGACCAGCGTACCACCAAACCATAACACGATGACTATCATCAGCGTACCCAGAAACTCGCTCATGGGATGGGCCAATTGCTGCCGTATGGTGACTTTGAGGATGCTGTCTCGGTAGTTGGAATTAATCTTGTCAAAGCGCGTGTTCATCTTTTCTTCGGCCGAGAAGGCCTTGATGATGCGCAGTCCGCCTAACGTTTCTTCCACCTGACTCATGGTGTCGCTCCACAAGTTTTGCGCCTTCACGCTGTTTTGTTTCAGCTTTCGTCCTACCAATCCCATGAACCAGCCGAAGAGAGGAACAAAGAGAATGGTGAACAGGGTGAGCTGCCACGAGATGATGAGCAGCGTGGTGAAGTAGGCAATCACGAGGATGGGGTTCTTGAACAGCATGTCCAGCGAGGCCATGATGGAGTTTTCAATCTCCTGAACGTCGCCACTCATGCGGGCGATGATGTCGCCTTTGCGCTCCTCGGAGAAGAATCCAAGCGAAAGACTCGTAATCTTTTGGTACAGTTGGTTGCGTATATCGCGCACCACACCCGTGCGGATGGGCATCACACTGGCAGAGGCGAGAAAGTAAGAACCTGTCTTGAGAAACGTCATGAAGGCCAAAAACAAGCCAATGAACAATAAGGTGGTGGTGGCTCCGTAATGGTCAATCATCGTCTGTACATAGTAGTTGGCATTATTACTCAGTACGTCGGGCAGTTCATTCATCGACGAGGGCCATGGCATCAGCGTGGTTACGCGCTCCTGACCAACGTTGAAAAGGATGTTGAGAATAGGGATGAGGGCTGCGAAAGAGAAAATGTTCAATACCGCAGACAATATGTTGAACAGTACAGAAAACCCTAAATAACGCTTGTAGGGTGCTACAAAGCGTCGCAAAACCTGTATGAATTCTTTCATGTAATAACAGAATGATGCGGAAAGCAGAAAGCCGCAACCTCTCTTTCCGAATGCTGGAACGTAGTTTATGCGCTGCAAAGATAAACCAATTATTTAGAAATGACAACTTTGCCCTCATATTTTTGGTACACAGCAGCATGCCACACAACGTGGTGCTGATAAACGTTTTCGTTGTTTGTGCATGTCGTTTGGTTTGCTTATCTTTGTCGTCTGAACGAACAACAAGAACCCTTTCGTGCCCCATTGCGGGCAGATGATGAAGGGCATCCATAGGTATTGAACATAAAAAGAGACAAGTATGAGCAAATTAGTAGTCAACTCTTACGACGAGTTTGCAGCCTTTGAGGGCAAAGAATTGGGTGCATCCGACTGGTTGCTGATAGACCAGAATCGTATTAATCTGTTTGCTGACGCGACATTGGATCATCAATGGATTCATGTGGACACTGACCGTGCCAAGAAAGAGAGTCCATATCAAAGCACCATCGCACATGGCTATCTGACGTTGTCACTGTTGCCTTACCTCTGGTCACAGATCATTGAGGTGAACAACATCAAGATGTTGGTCAACTATGGCATGGACAAGATGCGCTTTGGACAGGCGGTTGTCACGGGCAGCAGGGTGCGCATGGTGACCAAGCTGCATGCCATCAGCAACCTACGCGGCATCTGCAAGACCGAAATCAACTTCAAAATAGAGATTGAAGGGCAGCGCAAACCGGCCTTGGAAGGTATCGCTACCTTCTTGTATTATTTCGAATAGCATGTCATAGTCAGGCTTGTGCGCCGTTAGGGGGATGGCGAATACCTGCTTTTCTCTTCCCTTTATTAGGCGCATAGCGTGTATCATGCTTGCCCCTTAGCGCATGTTTTCAAATGAAGTAGTATGCCCAATCCTCCCCAGTCGCATCCCTCATCCTTCACGACCTCGTGTTTTCACCCTTTGAACACGGACGTGGAGCAACCGTTGAGGCTGAACAATCCCTTTCGTTATCAGCCCCATCCTTTGGCTTTGTTGGCCATAAAGCACGTCCAAGCGTACATTCAGGGCATGCAAACGTGGCAGGAAGAGGTGGAAAAAGGGAAGATGTTCGGGGTTTTGGTGGTTGAAAATCAGCAGCAACAGCTGGGTTTTTTGGCGGCTTATTCAGGACAAATTGAGGGCAAGAGCGATTGGTCGGGCTTCGTTCCCGCCGTGTTTGATTACCTACAGCCGCAAGGTTATTTCAAAAAACATGAAGAACAAATCACACATTTCAATGCACTGGTAGAGCAACAGGAAACGGATGCTGGCTATTTGACGTTGAAAGAAGCGCTTAAATGCTTGGAAGAAGAGGCGCAACAAGCACTTGCTGCGTTTCAAAACCGCATGAAAGTGGCCAAACAGAAGCGTGACCATTTGAGACAAACTTCCTCGCTTTCGGCAGAAAAAGAGGCCGAACTCATTCGGGAAAGCCAGTTCATGAAAGCCGAACTGCGCCGCCTCAAGCACAGATGGGAGGCTGTATTAGCTGACAAACGAGCTGAGTTGGCGCAGCATGATGACCGCATTAGGCGACTGAAAGACCAGCGCAAGCAGCAGTCAGACGCACTGCAACGGTGGCTGTTTACTCATTTCGTGATGCTCAACGCACGGGGTGAGCGGCGCAATCTCTTGGACATTTTCGCAGAAACACCACAACATGTTCCGCCTGCGGGGGCGGGAGAGTGCTGCGCTCCCAAACTGTTGCAGTACGCTTATCAGCACCATTACAAGCCAATCACCATGGCTGAGTTCTGGTGGGGAGCCTCACCGAAGGCCACCATACGGCACCATGGCGAATGTTATCCAGCCTGTCGAGGCAAATGCCTGCCCATCCTTCGCTTCATGTTGCAAGGTCTTGAGGTGGACGATGAATATCCAGATGATGCTGAACCTATGCAGCTTCAAATGGTATATGAGGATGATGACCTCGTTGTTGTGAACAAACCAGCCGGATTACTCTCCGTTCCAGGACGATCAAGTCGTCCCTCTGTCCTGTCCATCTTGCGGGAGATAATGCCTCAAGACATGCCGTTGCATGCCGTACATCGCTTGGACATGGCTACGTCTGGATTGCTCATCGTGGCCAAGAACATGAAGGTTTACCATCATTTGCAAGCCCAATTCAAGGCTCACACCATCCAAAAGGAATACATAGCTGTACTGGATGGCGAGGTAACACAGAAAGAAGGTACCATTAACCTGCCGCTTCGCCCCGATTTACTCGACCGTCCAAGACAAATAGTCGACCACGTTCATGGCAAACCGGCCATCACTTTCTACCGCGTTTTGTCAGTACATCAGGGAAAAACGCTGCTTGCTCTCTCGCCCATGACAGGCCGTACGCATCAGTTGCGCATGCACTGTGCCCATCAAGAAGGACTGAATTGTCCCATCCTTGGTGATGAACTTTATGGGCATCAGGCTGACAGACTCTACCTACATGCTGCTTCCATCACCTTTATTCATCCCACCTCGGGCAAGCACATGACACTGAAAGCTCCCATACCCGACTGTTTTAACAGCATAAAATAGGCTGCTTCAGACAGCAAACCATTTGTTTTTGCCAACT
>CAMQBP010000117.1 GCA_946999025.1 uncultured Prevotella sp.
CCGTTCCATAGAAGGTATTTCCACCAAAAGTGTGCGTGTCGTAAGCCAAGAGGTTCTCTGCAGCGATGTGCAGGTCGTATCGCAGGTTGGTGAGGTTGTCGTGACGCAGGCTACCATTGACGATGCCAATGTTCTCATTGCGGTCGTAGATGGTGTCGTTCTTGAAAACAATCTCATCGGGTGTCAGGGTAATCATGCCCCGCCTGAGCGTATAATGGGTGTTGAGGGGCGTGATGCCCAGAGAGCCGTCGGCGACAACCTGTCCAGTAAGGTTGAGATAAGACAAGTCGCCATAAAGACGCAGCAGTCCTGTTCCGCTGGCATCGACGTCTTGCATGAACGAACCACAGAAGCCTTCGAGGAATTGCAAGCGTGTCTGCCGGGCTTGGATGGCCAAGTCGATGTAATGCTTGCTTGGCGAAACAAAGCCGTTAATCAAGGTTTGCCGGCCTTGATCGTTGGCTTGGGCTTGGATATCGATTTGCTTCAAGGGAGCGTTCCAGCTGACATTGGCATCCAGGACTCCCATTTGTCCGGTCTCGAATTCAAATGGACTGACCTGTACGTTCGCATGTCCCTGTGGTTTTCCAAAGACTCCCGATACGAATGCGCGTCCAGACAACCGTCCTCCGAATGTTACGGCATCGAATTGAAGTAGGTTCAGCACATAGTTTACGTCAATGCCCTTGAGGTCGGCCACCAGGGTGTCTGTAGGATTTTTGGTGGCCAGCCCTGCTAAGATGATGTGTTGGTCGTCGTGATGGATGGAGAAATGATCCACCGTGAGATGGTTCTTGCTGTACATGATGTCCGACGGCTCGATGTTCCAGATGCTGTCTTCAATCAATATCTCCGACGGATGGATGATTACGTGGGCTGCCGGCTCACCATTCTTTTTCTTGAAGAACTGTGTTGTGGTGTTCAGAGTTCCTTGGAGCGGATGGGCGGCATGATTGTTAAACCACAGAGTGGTGAGCAAGTGGTCGTTGGCGGCGGAGGACTGCACCCGCCAGGTCCAACGCTTGTTCTCAGCATCCAGCTTATTGGTCTCTGCGCTGAAGTGCAGCGTGTCGGTTGGCGTGGACAGATGTAGGTGATTGTCCTGATATCGGCTTCCGTCGTAAGTGAAGTCGGGCGCATTGACATTGATGTTTAGTTGGTTGTTGACGCTGTTGATGGTGCCACTGAGTTGCAGCGGTTGTTGCAGGGAGAGTGGGATGTCAAAAAGATAGTTTGCCCAATCGGTCTTGCTGATGTCGGCATACAGGCGGACGTTTGTCCGTGGGGTGACGCGCCTTGTCATGGGCGTGAGCAGTTGGATACCTGGAAGTTTGTCGATGATGACATTTTCGATGTTCTGTAGAATGGAATTGTAATCGAATGTGCCAACCACCAATGCGTTGCCAAAATCGCCATCGAGAGAAATGAAATGCTCTTGGCGCTGGTCGTACCCTGTTTTCAATTCAAGTCTTGACAATGAATAGGTTTGATTAGGATCGCGCATCGTGACGTCGGCAAGGACTATGCGGCCTGTGACGTCTTTTAGGGAGTGACCTGATAGCTGCGAGCTTGCCTGGAGGCTGACCATCCGGTTGGGCCACTGTTGTGTGAGATGCAAGGCCGAGAGGTTCACGTCTTTTGCCGTGAGGTCGAGTTGGGCGGCATAACGTACTTGGTTTCGGTCAACCTTTCCCTGGATGTTCAGTACACCATTGGGATCGTTGAGAGCCGCCGTTCCCTCAAAGTGGTTCAAACGGGAATGTGCATCCAGTGAGCCGCGTCCGTTGATTGAAACGTTTTTGTATGGGTAACCTTTATACTCTATTTTTGGGAAATCGCCCTTGATGTTGAATGATGACTGGTTGCCTTGTTTGCGAAATTCGTTGAGCTGAATTTTAGCGGTTAGCGCCCCAAAGTCATGGTCGGACAACAAGGGAGCCAACTTAAAATCGTTGGTTTCCACCATTCCCTTGTAGGTGCCTTGAGCGGCCGTGGCATCAAACTTGATATCGCCCAAATTGGATGAGAAGATTCCTTTGGAATAGATATCTTTCCCCTCTCCATGGAAGTTGCCTGACAGGCGGATGCGGTCAAATTTCGCCAACGGCGTGTTCTGATATTCTTTGGGAAGGTACTTGTTGACGGCTGCTTGTTGAAGGTTGAGCGTCTCCAGGTCAAGATTCCATTTTGGAGACTTCGTCCATCTCTGAATTGTTGCCTTGGCAGTAAGCTCCAGTTCGTTCTTGGCAAGCAAATGGATGTGCCGTATGGACAAAGACGATGCCGTTCCGGAAAGCGATGCCTGGATGTTGACAGGCGTATGGTATTCCCTGAGCTTCGAAGAAATGAAAGCCAAGTCGGATGGGGTGACGTGTGAGTTGTCTATGAGTCCGTGATAGGATAGCGAGGGCATGTATGGCACACCATCTCTCATCCGGTAATTGGCGCGAACATGATGCAACACCAGTTTAGAGTTTGGCAGTTCCAATTTGAAATTCTCCAGGACGGCATAGTTGGTGTTTGCCCGCAATTTGGATGAGAATGATTTTACCTGAAGGCCGGATTGTTCCTTGAAACTCAGATTTTTCAGTTTCACATTCAACGAGTCTTTTGACAGTTCGCTGACAATGACATGCGCACTGATGTCTTTCAAATAGAGGTGTGCAGGTGAGAATTGTCTTGTCTGCGGTATGTCCAGTTGGTCGTATTTCACAGAGCCGTGCCTTAACACGATAGAGGCGATGCGGATGGGCTTGGCCTGTGTTGTGGTGTCTTTCGAAGCTAAAGAGTCGATGACGAATTGAAAGTTGGGTTTTGCGTTGTTGCTGCTTTTGTAAAGATTAGCCTGCATGCCAAAGAGCTGAGCCGAGGAAATAGAAATCTCTCCACGTGTTAAAGGAATGAAATCCAGTTTCACAGAGAACCTGGATGCTTGTAGCATGGGCTTGCCTTGTTGGTCAGTGACGTACAGGCCGTCGATGATGATGCGATTGAGAAAGCCTATGTCAATGCGTTCGACCTTCACCTCAGTGCCAAGCCGCTTGGATAATAAGGATGCAACTTGCTGACCGCAGGCGTCTTGAATGGACGGTATACGCAACAAAATGATGATTGTAAGATAAATTCCTACAATGCTCCAAATGATGATGTTGAGTATATTTTTAAACTTCTTCAGACAGCGTTCAGCTTTGGTTCATGCAAAAGTACATCATTTTTTGACACGGCTGAAATAAATGATTGCTTTTTCTTTTATAAATCAGTAAAAGTTACTAAATTTGCCAAATATTTGGATATGAACAATATCTTATGCCCTCATTGGTTGGAAAAAAGTTTAATTTTATATATTCTATGGTAAATGTAATTAAGTTACGTAAGGGCTTGGACATTAATCTGAAGGGTAGAGCGAACGAACAAAAAACATCTTTAAAACAGAGTCATCAATACGCTCTTGTACCTGACGATTTTGTCGGCGTAGTCCCTAAGCTATGTGTGCATGAAGGGGACGACGTGAAGGTTGGAGAGGCTCTTTTCGTTAACAAGAAGTTTCCAGAAGTCAAGTTCGCCTCACCGGTCAGTGGAAAAGTGAAGTCAATTGTCCGCGGTGATAGACGTAAAGTGATGGCTGTTATTGTGGAAGCGTCACAACAACAGGAGTTTGTTGATTTTGGCAAGAAAGACGTGAGGAGTCTTTCTGGTGACGAAGTCGTAGAGGCTATGTTGCAGGCAGGACTTTTTGGATATGTCAATCAGTTGCCTTATGCCGTTTCGACCCATCCACAGAGCAAACCTAAGGGTATTTTTGTATCTGCTTTCAGAAACATGCCTTTGGCCGGCAAGTTTGAGTTTGAGCTCAAAGGCAACGAAGAAGCTTTCCAAGCAGGTTTGACTGCGTTGTCGAAGATTGCAAAGACATATTTGAACATCCATGTCAATCAAACCGACAAGGCCTTGACACAGGCTTCTGATGTTGAGATTACGGCTTTTGACGGTCCCTGTCCCTCCAGCAATGTAGGCGTGCAAATCAATCACCTTTCTCCCGTCAACAAGGGTGAGGTGGTATGGACGGTCGAACCAACGGCTGTCATCTTCATGGGTCGTTTGTTCCTGACGGGTAAGGTAGACCTCATGCGGACGGTGGCCATCGCAGGCAGCAAAGTGAAAAATCCTCAATATGTGGATGCTTTGGTCGGCACACCCATGGCAGATTTGTTAGCAGGTCAGATAGGCGGTGAGCGAGAAGACGAACATGTACGCATCATCAATGGCAATCCGTTGACAGGACGCAAGTGTGAGTTGACCGACTTTCTCGGGGCGCACACTTCGGAAGTTTGCGTGATACCAGAAGGTGACCACGCTGATGAATTGCTGGGATGGATCTTGCCTCGTACCAATCAGTTCTCTGTCTCACACAGTTATTTCTCGTGGCTTTCAGGAAAGGAAAAGCAATACGACCTGGATGCGCGCGTCAAAGGTGGAGAGCGCCACATGATTATGAGCGGCGAGTACGATCGAGTGCTACCCATGGATATTTATGGCGAATACCTCATCAAGTCTTTGATCGCAGGTGACATCGACAAGCAAGAACAGCTGGGGATATATGAAGTATCTCCGGAAGATTTCGCCGTTGCCGAGTTTGTGGATTCTTCTAAGTTGGAACTTCAGAAGATTGTACGCAATGGTCTGGACATATTAAGAAAAGAAAACGCATAAGGACATGAGTTTAAAAAAATATTTAAATAAAATCAAGCCACACTTCGAAGAGGGCGGTAAGCTGCATGCTTTTTGGAGTGTCTATGAAGGTTTTGAGAGTTTCCTTTATGTTCCCAACACGACAGCCAAGACAGGAGCTCACATCCATGATGCCATCGACTCGAAGAGAATCATGAGTCTGGTGGTCATCGCGCTGCTACCTGCCTTGTTGTTCGGAATGTACAACATTGGATATCAGAATTTCGCGGCTGCCGGAGAGTTGGCCAACGCCTCTTTTTGGGAGATGTTCTTTTATGGCTTCTTGGCCGTGTTACCTAAAATCCTTGTTTCTTACATCGTAGGTCTGGGCATCGAATTCGCCTGGGCGCAGTGGAAGAAAGAAGAGATTCAGGAAGGTTATTTGGTAACGGGTATTTTGATGCCACTTATCATTCCCATCACCTGTCCATTATGGATGCTGGCTTTGTCAGTAGCAATCGCAGTGATTTTTTGCAAAGAGATATTTGGTGGAACGGGCATGAACATTTTCAATGTGGCATTGTCTGCCCGCGCATTCCTTTTCTTCTCTTATCCAGGACAGATGACGGGTGATTCGGTATGGGTAGCCAGCCATCAGATCTTTGGTTTAGGCAACACCTTGCCAGATGCAACCACCATGGCCACACCGCTTGGTGAACTGGCTCTTCATGTAGACATACCCTACTCTATGTGTGATATGTTGGTTGGCTTGATACCAGGTTCCGTTGGAGAAACCAGTGTCATTGCCATCGCCATAGGTGCCTTGCTGCTGTTGGTTACAGGCATCGCTTCGTGGAAAACCATGTTGAGTGTGTTTGTTAGTGGTGGTCTCATGGCCGCACTTTTCAGTGCACTCGGCATGACATCTATAGCATGGTACGAGCATCTTATATTAGGCGGATTCTGTTTCGGTGCTGTATTCATGGCTACCGACCCCGTGACTTCCGCACGTACAGAAAAGGGTAAATATATCTATGGAGCCCTCATCGGTGTGATGACAATCATCATCCGCGTGATGAATCCTGGTTATCCTGAAGGTATGATGTTGTCGATATTGTTTGCGAACATGTTCGCCCCATTGATTGACTATTGCGTCGTTCAGGGCAACATTAACAAGAGAATGAAACGTTTAACTGCTCATAATAAATAAGACGATGGCTGAAGGAAATAAAAAAGGATTGAATACCAATTCAAACTCCTATACGATCATATATTCAATCATTATCGTTGTTCTTGTTGCATTCCTGTTGGCTTTTGTGTTTCAGGCTTTGAAACCCATGCAAGATGCCAACGTGGCATTGGACAAGAAGAAGCAGATATTAAATTCGTTGAATATTAGAGATTTGAATAATGAAGACGCTGCTGCAAAGTATCAAGAAGTTGTACTCGCTGATGAAATTATAGATGAGCAGGGTAATGTTCTTGAAAAAGGTGAACAGGGTGGAGAAAACAACGGTTTTAAACTCAATTCAGCCGACTTTAAGAATGGAAAGTTAGCACTCTTCGTTTGTAAGGTTAATGGACAGACTAAGTATGTGATTCCTGTTTATGGCATGGGACTATGGGGAGCAATCAATGGTTATGTTGCCATTAATGCAGATAAGTCGACTGTCTTCGGAACTTACTTCGACCATGAAAGTGAAACAGCTGGATTGG
>CAMQBP010000118.1 GCA_946999025.1 uncultured Prevotella sp.
TGAACATGGTGGCGGGTGATGCCTATGGACAAATCTTCATCACCGACACCAATCGTGACCATTTGGACAGCATCCTTAGTCGCCATTCTTTTGATTATAAATTGTTTGAGGTGGCGCATGGAGAGATCAGCGAGCGGTTAACAAGTGTGCAAAACGTTGCTGGTAGTGATGCTTTGGCATCCAAAAAAGAAGCGGAGGAGAAGGATGTTTAGGCGAAAAGTACAGCCCCTTGCGGACATCTTGCAGCAGACCTTGCGCGAAAATGGATTAGAAACGCCCTTGTTGCAGCGTCGTCTGATTGACGCATGGCCTACAGTTGTGGGCAAAACCATCAATGAATATACGGGTGAACGCTTTATTAAAAATCAGACACTCTTTGTCAAAATACTCAATCCGGCTTTGCGACAAGACCTTTCCATGATGCGAACGCAACTGGTGAAGCGGCTCAACGAGCAAGTGGGAGCCATGGTTATCACCGAGGTGAGAATATACTAAGTGCTCAATCCTCAGCACACTTTTGCGTGATGACCTCGTCCATTCTCACGTCATGTTCATCGGTTGGCACTTCGTCAACCAGTTGAAACGGAAAACATACACCTATTTTATAACAGTCTTTCGCTTGTGAAAGAAATCGATCGTAATAGCCTTTTCCCCGACCGAGACGATGACCATGTCGGTCAAAGGCCATTCCAGGGACTAAAATCAGGTCGATTTGCTCATAATCAGTGAACGCTTCAGCTTGTGGTTCCATGATGCCAAAGGCTCCATGCCCTACGTTTGTATCATGTGTATAGCGGCATATTTTCATCGTGTGGTCATCCACTACGACGGGCAGGAGTAGTGTTTTCCCCTGCTGTAACAGTGTATTGATGAGTTCATGCGTATTCACTTCATCGGCCAGTGACGCATACAGCAGAATGGTGTGAGCCGACATCAAACGTGGATGAGCAAGCAAAGCCTCGATGATGGGTTGCGACATCCGGCGCAATTGCTCACTACCGTAAGTCTTTTTTCGTTGTCTCATTTCCTGTCTGAGATTCTGTTTGCTCATCTTTCGATTATTTTTCATTGTCATGTTCGAACCAAAATTCCTATGCCCTGTAGGTTTCTGGCAGTCGCCTTACCTCGGGTTGTCGTTGCAAAAGGTTGGCATTGGCCACCTTCTTGTTTTCTTTTTTCCCATTTTTCTGCTGCTCCGGAGCCTTTGGGAACGCTGCATTGTTTCTGAATGTTTTCAGTGCTTCCCGAATGGTTGCATCGTCCTGGTTGATATATTGCAGCCAAGCCTGCTCGTTGAGCATGTTGTATATCACGCGACTGTTGATGAAGCGGTCGAGCAAGTCGTACGACTTCCTAATCATCAGGTTGCGCCGTTGCAGTCCCTTCTTGTCGGCATAGGTGGCGAATTTGTCCACCAGATTCTGCTTTTTGAGATAGTCTTCCAGCTCCATCATCTCCTTGAAGTTGTTCAGTTTCAATCGATTGTCGTCCGTATACGAGAAGGCAAACTGCAAAATCAGTCCACTCATGCTGGCTTGCTTATAATAAGAGGTGTAGTTCGTGGTGTCTTCCGGCACGAAGATGTCTGGCGTAATGCCGCCTCCACCATATACGGTGCGCCCGTTGGCGGTATGGTATGCCGGGCCGGTATGTTTGATAGAGTCTTCCGAGAAGAACTCCCCATGCTGATAACGGCTTAGCAAATCTTGCGCATAGTCTTGTTCATCTCCGTGCACGTAGGGCTTCTGGATGCAGCGTCCCGATGGGGTGTAATAGCGTGCGATGGTCAGTCGGACCATGCTTCCGTCAGAAAATTCAATCTGTTTCTGCACCAATCCCTTGCCAAACGAACGCCGTCCGATGATGGTGGCACGGTCGTTGTCCTGCATGGCACCAGCAAAAATTTCACTGGCCGATGCCGATCCTTCGTTGACCAGCACCACCAATGGCATTTGTTTGTAGCTGCCTCGCCCGTCTGACCTGAACTCCTGCCTGGGCGACTTGCGTCCTTCGGTGTAGACGATGAGCCTGTTCTTGGGCAAGAACTCGTTGGCCATCTGTACGGCCGACTGCAAATAGCCGCCCGTGTTGTCGCGAAGATCGATGATAAGGTTCTTGAATCCTTGCTCACCCAGCTTCACCAGCGCCACCAACAATTCGGCATAGGTGGTCTCACCGAAGCTCTTGATGCGGATGTAGCCTGTGCTGTCGTCAATCATGTAGGTGGCCGAAACGCTCTTCAGGGGGATGTCACCGCGGGTGACAACAAACGATTGTGGCTTTTTGTCGCCATATCTCACCACACCAATCTTCACCTTTGTGTTCTTGGGACCCTTGAGTCGTTTCATCGCTTCCTGATTGGTCACCACTTTCCCAACGAAGGGTTTGTCGTCAACCATCACGATTTTGTCGCCTGCCAGGATGCCTGCACGCTCGGCAGGTCCGTTCTGAATGACGTTTTGTACATGGATGGTGTCCTCACGGATGGTGAACTCAATGCCCACACCCGAGAACGATCCCTGCAATTCTTGGTTGGCTGCCTGCACGTCCTTGGCACTGATGTAGACGCTGTGAGGGTCCAAACCCGTGAGAATCTTCGGCATGGCATCCTCCACAAGCGAGTCAAGATTCACCTTGTCCACATACTGGTCGTCGATGATGTGCAACAGATTGTTGATTCGGTTGGTACCCGTATTGATGATGTTCAGTCGGTTTCCCGAGAAATGATTGGAGTAGAACGACCCTACTCCGATGCCGATGATGCCACAAAGGGCCATCAGCAGCGGCACGAATCGATTCGACTTATTTGGTTTCATTGTCATTGATGTTTAGATAGATCACTTCTATGCCAGCTCTCTTCAGCAGGTTGATGCCGTCTTCCAGTCTGTATTTCTCGGCATACACCACCCGCTTGATGCCCGCTTGTATGATGAGTTTGGCGCATTCTATGCACGGTGAGGCCGTCACATAGAGCGTAGAGCCGTCGCTGTTGTTCGAACTTCGTGCCAGTTTGGTGATGGCATTGGCCTCCGCATGCAGCACGTAGGGATGGGTAACCCCGTTCTCGTCTTCGCACACATTATCAAATCCACTCGGCGTACCGTTGTATCCGTCGCTGATGATCATGTTGCCTTTCACCACCAACGCACCCACCTGTCGGCGGCGGCAGTACGAGTTTTCGGCCCAGATGCGAGCCATGCGCAGGTAGCGTTGGTCCAGTTGGTGAAGTTTGTCATTGCTCATGGAGATGTTGTTTTTGGGGGTTAGCGTGGATGTTGGGCTGATTAGGCCAATTTAGCTGATGATGCCATTTGCGTTTCCCGCTGTTGTCGCTTAATGCCATTGCGCTCCAACAGGGCGTCGATGGTGGGTTCTTGTCCACGAAAACGTTTGTACAGCGTCATGGGATGCTCCGTTCCACCCTTCGAAAGGATGCAATCGCGGAACCGCTGGGCGGTGGTTTGGTCGAAGATGCCGTTTCGCTTGAACACGCTGAAAGCGTCGGCATCCAGCACCTCGGCCCATTTGTAGCTGTAGTAACCCGCCGCATAGCCGCCGGCCATGATGTGCGAAAACTGCACCGTCATGCACGTCTCGGGCAGCTGTTTGCCGAGGATGGCCTTCTCCCAGGCTTTCTTTTCAAAGGGGATGATGTCTTCCTCGAACGCTTCGCGCTGTGTGTAGTAGGCCATGTCGAGCAGTCCGAAGCTCACCTGGCGCAGACATGCCATGCCTGCCATGAAGTTTCGGCTGCGCACGATGCGGTCAATCAGCTCGTCGGGAATCACCTCGCCCGTCTTATAATGGAAGGCGAAAGTCTGCAAGAACTCACGCTCAATGGCGAAATTCTCCATGAACTGCGAGGGCAGCTCCACGAAATCCCACCACACGTTGGTGCCCGAAAGGCTCTCGAACCGCGTGTTGGCGAACATGCCGTGCAGCGAATGGCCGAACTCGTGCAGGAAAGTCTCCACCTCACCCAGTGTCAGCAGGGCGGGCTTGTCATCCGTAGGCTTGGTGAAGTTCATCACTAACGACGCATGAGGGCGCACGTTGTTTCCCTTGCGGTCTATCCACTGCCCTTGAAACTCGGTCATCCAGGCACCGCCCTGTTTGCCCTTGCGTGGGAAGAAGTCGGCATACAGCACGGCCAGATACGAGCCATCCCTGTCGGATACCTCGTAGGCTTTCACGTCGGGGTGATACACCGGGATGTCTTTGTTCTCCTTGAAGGTGATGCCGTACAGGCGGGTAGCCAGTCCGAAGACGCCCTTGATGACGTTTTCCAGCTTGAAGTAAGGACGCAACATCTCTGCGTCAAGGTTGTATTTCTCCATTTGTAGTTGATGACTGTAATAGGCCGTGTCCCACGGCTCCATCACAAAGTCGGCTCCCTCCTGGCGCTTGGCAATCTCGCTGAGCGCCTCTTTCTCCTTCAGTGCCGTGGGCTTGTAGGCCGCTATCAGGTCGTTGAGCAGCTGGTATACATTCTCCACCTTGGATGCCATGCGGTGTTTCAGCACATAGTCGGCATACGTGTCGTAACCCAAGAGTTGGGCTATCTCGCGGCGCAGGTTGATGAGGCGTTGGCAGATGGCCAGGTTGTTCTCATCATTTTGGTGCGTGCACACCGTGTTGCGTGCCATGTACATTTGGCGGCGCAGGTCTCTTTGGGTTGAGTAGGTCATGAACGGCGAGTAGCTGGGCATGTCGAGCGTGAACACCCATCCATCCAAATTCCGTTCTTTGGCCGTCATGGCGGCAGCCTCGCGCGCGGTGTCGGGCAGTCCGTCCAGTTGTTTCTCGTCGGTGATGTGCAGCGTGTACGCCTTGTTCTCTTTGAGCAGGTTTTGC
Organism: uncultured Prevotella sp.; assembly: GCA_946999025.1. GTDB lineage: Bacteria > Bacteroidota > Bacteroidia > Bacteroidales > Bacteroidaceae > Prevotella. Next base: position 4,855 of record CAMQBP010000118.1, read on the forward strand.
GAGAACTGCAACGACAGCACGCCAGCCTCTTCGGTTAGCTTGCGCAGGTGATCCTTTCCTTCGTCGTCGAGCAACGCGCCACTGCGCACAAAGCCATCGTACGACTTCTCCAGCAGCATCTGCTCTTCGGGTGTCAGCTCGCGATGATGCTCGTAAACATGTTTCACACGCTCGAACAACTGCTTGTTCAGCATTACGTCGTTCGCATGCTTGGTGAGGATGGGACTGAGCTTCTGCGCCAGCTCGTCCAACTTGTCATTGGTTTCGGCCGACAGCATGCACGAGAAAACGGTTGACACGCGGTCCAGCAAGTCATAATAATGCTCGCCTTTCGAGGTGTCAACGCGCGCGATGGTGTTCTCGAACGTAGGTTCCTCGGGGTCGTTGATGGTCTTTTCGATGATTTCGTCGTCGCGGCGTATGCCCTCCATGAACGCCTCCTCATAGTGTTCGAAGCGAATGCGGTTGAACGGCACGGTGTGATGGGGCGTGTCGTATTCTTTGAAAAAAACGTTGTCGTGTTTTGCTTTCTCTATGCTGTTTTCATCCATACTCGTACAATCTTCTTGATGCGTGATGCAAAAGTACGAAAAATATCAGATACACCTTATTATTATAGGGACATTTAACGAATATTAGACAGGCATCCATGGGTCGAGGCACCGCCATGTGGTGTGGCTCTTACATTGAAGGGTAATATTGTTGAACAACGAATGTAACAAATTGAACGAATGAACTAGGCAAGACAATGAACGCAAGCGTTCTGCGAATGAAACAAATCTGCTGACATGAACATGCTGAGTGTCTTTGCCAAATTCGTTTGATTCGGTGAACGCCTGCGTTCATTGATTCCGAACAATCGGATTTGTTTTATTTGTTGAATTCGTTGTTGAAACAAAAAACATGATTGCTTTTGTCAACAAACAACCCTTTTAAATGAAAAAGCCTTGCCCATGAGGCGTGGCTCTTACATTGAAGGGTAATACTGTTGAACAACGAATGTAACAAATTGAACGAATGAACTAGGCAGGACAATGAACGCAAGCGTTCTGCGAATGAAACAAATCTGCTGACATGAACATGCTGAGTGTCTTTGCCAAATTCGTTTGATTCGGTGAACGCCTGCGTTCATTGATTCCGAACAATCGGATTTGTTTTATTTGTTGAATTCGTTGTTGAAACAAAAAACAATACTTTTAGATGAAAAAGCCGTAGCCATGGGGTGTTTTTCCAAACTCATTGAGATTGATGCCCAAACTCATTGAGATTGGAGGTCAAAGTCAATGAGTTTGGTGGCCAAAGTCAATGAGATTGGCGTGAGTGTCTCACTGGTTTCGGTTTTTGCTGTTATTTTACAAGCTTCTTACGCATCATACGCTGATTTTTTACGGATGCGTCATTGCTTGCTGAAGTTTATTTTTTCTTTCCGCTGATGTTCAGCTTGTACATCAGGTGCAGCATGACGTAA
>CAMQBP010000119.1 GCA_946999025.1 uncultured Prevotella sp.
TTTCTTCCATAATGCGAAGTTCGGAATTATTAAGATAAATAACAAATTATTCCCCAGGAAATTTCTACTGAGCCAGGGAAACGCCTATCTGTGTTTTCGTTTGCGAGACAAGAATCTCGATCTCAAAGTGAGAACGGACATTCCTGTCATGAGTGAGTTTTGGGATAACGACATCCCTGGTTATGGCAAGACAAGGAAACTTTCTTCTGCTGACAAGAAGAAGGTCAATACTCTTGTTGCCGACATCATCACCAAGTTAACAGATGAGTACGATGCCGAAACGGCAGATGCTGTTTGGGTACGAGATGTAGTGAACCGCTGTATGTTCCCAGAGGTGGAGCAGAAACGTTCCACTCCTACCTTCATTGATCGCTTTGAGCAATACCTCAACGAGCACAAGATGGCTGAGAACACGTACAACATCTATAAGCCTATCCTCAAAAAGTTGAAGAGGTATGAGGCTTACAAGAGGGAGATAGATGGCATTAAGGATTTCCACCTCTATGTTGAGACCATCACTTCTGATGATTACCACGACTTCGAGGAGTACATACAGAGCGAACACGAACTATTCAAGGAGTATGGTGACTTTTATTCTCAGTTCGGGTTGAAAGGTGCCAGTGTTCCCAAACCAATGGCAATAGTCAGCATAACCTTTATGATACGCCATCTACGAACCATTCACCATTGGTGCATAAAGCAAGGCTATACCACGAACAAATCCTGCGACCAGGTTTCCAATCCAGACCCAACGCTCGGCACACCTATATATATCACGTTGGAAGAACGAGACAAGATTTACAATGCTGACCTTAGCAAGCATTGCATGTCAATACAGATGGCACGTGACTTCTTCATGTTTCAGTCGCTAATAGGATGCAGAGTCGGTGACCTACGCAAGCTGACATACGACAACATCCATGACGGAGTGCTGACCTACATTCCCCATAAGACAATGGGCAGATAAGGAAACTCTGTAGATGTTCCTCTCAACTCCAAGGCAAAGGAGATTCTTGCAAAGAACTATTCTGATGGACATCTTCTCTTCCCAAATCACGCAGTAACCACCAATACCGCTGCATTGAACAAGGAGATAAAGAGACTATTCACCATCTGTGGTATAACAAGCATGGTGACTGTCAGAAATCCAGTTACAGGAGCAGACGAGCAGAAGCCGATAAATGAGATTGCATCAAGCCACATGGCAAGACGAACCTTCATCGGCAACCTCTACAAAAAGGTCAAAGACCCTGAACTCATTTGTTCCATGACTGGGCATACAAAGGGCAGTCGCTCCTTCACACGATACAGAGAGATTGACGAAGACATCAAGATAGAATTGGTAAACCTTATCAACTAACAACTTCATTGCAATACATCATGAAAGTAACAGCATTTATCAGACAGGCTACGGTCAAGGGTACTCCCAATGAGACTGTACATATATACTTCCGTGTGCGTGATGGCAAGACAGACATTAAGGCTGAAAGCGAACTCTCCATCAATCCTAACCATTGGAACGCAGAGAAACAAGGCTACAAGTAACGCGTATCACTCGTAAGCGAATCTGCCAAGATGGATTTCGAGAAGAAAATAAGCGAACTGAAGACACTTATCTCAGAGAAATACTACCGAGGTGCAAATGGCAAATGGTTGAAGACTCTCATTGAAGAGTATCACCACCCCGACATTAACAAACGTGTAAGCAAGAACAAGGAGAACCTCTTGCAGAACCGCATCCGTCAGTATGCGGAGAACCGTCCACTTACTCCAAGAGCAAAGTTGCGCTTGTTAGACATCGCCAAGAAGGTTGACCGCTACACTGAGTACATGAAGACAATCATGAAGTGCAGAAACTTTGGACCCAACGTTGATACGATGACATCCGATGACTTGCGTTCACTCCAGGCATTCATCTGTAAGGAGGTTGACTTCTACGATGAATATCCCGAACTCTATACAGACATTGAAAAGGGATATGCGCCACGCGAACAGTCGGAGAACAGTCTCAATACTATTTTCCGCCGCATACACACTGTCATCAACTATTGTCTGAAGAACAAACTCACCACCAACGATCCCTTTGCGACCTTCGAGACACCAAAGGTGATATACGGACCTCCTTTCTATCTCAACATTGAAGAGCGAGACAAGGTTTACCATGCAGACCTCAGCGATTGCTGTAGAGGAATGCAGGTGTACCGAGACATCTTCATGTTCCAGTGCCTGATAGGTTGTCGTGCTGGCGACTTGCTCACTCTGCGTAAGGACAACATCGTTGATGGAGCAGTTGAATACATCGCAGAAAAGACCAAGGGACATAACCCTCGTACCATTCGTGTGCCACTCAACGATAAGGCAAAGGCTATCCTTGAGAAGTACAATGACCTTGGTGACCGAATCTTGCCAAAGTTTAACTACAGTGACTACAACAAGAACATCCGCAAGATTCTCAAGCATGTCGGCATCAACAGAAAGGTTGTTGTCATCAACCTTATGACAAGAGAATCTGAAATGAAATCGTTATGTGATGTTGCAACAACCCATACTGCACGCAAGACCTTCATCGGCAATCTCTATAAGAAAGTGAAGGATCCAAGCCTTGTCGCCTCACTCTCTGGTCACACTGATGGCAGCCGTGCCTTTACTCGCTATCGCGAGATTGACATGGAAATGAAGCGTGAGTTGGTGGACATGATTGATTAATAGAACGTGTAAATTATCGGCAATAACCCTCGGAAATTGCCGATAATTTACATTTTAACTACTAAAGAAATATAAAAGTGGGCTCAAAAGCGTAAATATTATAGAAAAACCTTGGTCAATCCAATTTTGTTCAGTAATTTTGCGGTGTTCATCAATATATGAACATATATAAAACAGTGAACAATGCCATCAATTAAAGAAAAAGAGCTAATAGCTCAAGCGTGCATAAACCTTTCAGGCAAGCTGGGGGTAAGTGAAATTTCAAGCGCTATGTCACGAAATAGAATCCTTGATTCAACAATTTCCGTGGCAGATACCACTTTTGGTGTAATAGCAAAAAGTGTTGTCATGAGCTCGAATATGTCATTTACCATACAACAAGCTAAGGATGCACATGAAGCAACAAACCTACCAATTCTATTAGTGTTAGGTTATGTTCAGCCATCTATTATGCAAACTATGTATGATAACGGAATCAGCGTGATAGACTATGCAGGAAACTGCATGATCAAGCACGGACTCTTATGTGTGAATGTCTCTGGTCAGAAAAACACATACAGGAATGATACTAAGAGTCACGCCCTATCAGAAGGTGCAATCAAACTTATATATAGATTCCTCTCTGACAAATCGTTTGTAGGCAAGGCATATCGAACCATTTCAAGTGAGACAGGTCTGTCTCTAGGCTCTATCAAGAATACTATTGAGGAACTGACTAATAGGCAATTTGTCATGCATACAGACAAAGGCAGGAAACTCATTAACGAGGACAAGTTGCTGGAACTATGGGTTCAGGCATATAATCAGACCATCAGACCTAAGCTGATGCTCAGAAGAATGAGTTTCAGGACAGACGAGATGCGTAGCAAATGGCAGGAGACGAATCTGCCAGAGGGCATGTTATGGGGCGGAGATTGCGGTGCAAACCTTACAGATGGTTATCTTGTTCCTGGTTCTTTCGAGATATATACGTCAAGACCTAGTGCAATGTTGATGACAACTGGTATGGTGATGCCAAATGAGAATGGAGAAATTACTCTGTACCAGAAATTCTGGAATGATGATAATGACACCAAAGTTGCACCAAAGCTAATAATATATGCAGACCTCATGAATAGCGGTGATAGCCGCCAGATAGAGGCAGCACAAAGATTGATAAAGAATGGAATATAAGATAGACAAGGCAAAGTTTGCCAATGATCCTTTGTACGAGACACTGGCAGCTTTGCAGAAATCGTTGGAGCAGTTGAACCTTCAGTTGTACATAGTCGGAGCATGTGCCAGGGACATTGCCATGATAGTTCTTAATGTACCAGCTTCGGCAAGACGCACCATTGATATTGACGTTGCCATCGCTCTTGATAATTGGGAAATGTTTGACAAGGTATCGGAACTGCTTCAACAGAACTATTTCAAGAAGGACCCTTATGCCAAGCAGAAGTTCTATTACAAAGGGGAGGACGGAACTAATGACTATGAAGTTGATGTCGTTCCGTTCGGACCTCTTGCTAATAGCGAGGTAATAGGATGGCCTCCTGAGGGCAATCCGGAAATGTCGGTAAGATGTTTTGAGGATGTCATGAATGATGCAGACACGATTATTGTGGACGAGAATGTTCGGTTCTGCATAGCATCGCTAAGTGGTCAGTTTCTGATAAAACTCGACGCATGGATAGACCGTCACTTGAAAACAGACAAGGATGCACGTGACATGTTCTATATCATAGACAACTTCTACTGGACTTCCATCGTTGACAAGTTCCCACCACCAGAGCGAGTGACCAATTCCGATGACCCTGCATTTGACGACTTCGTAGCAGGGGCGCAATGGATAGCATCAGAACTCCGTTCATTACTATCAGATGAACACCGCACGTACTATGTAGATTTCATCAACAGCGAGCTGTCATTAGAAGATAACAGCAAACTCGTTCAACATCTTGTTACGGCATCGAACAATAGTAACGTGCGTAACTACTCAAACATAAGGCTCGCATTACAGAACGTCGCAAACATTCTTTCAGCATGACAACAGAACTATTCACAAAAGGTTATGACAGCCAGAACGAAGACTACTGCAAAGTGGTAGAACTTGAAGGACGTACTCTTGTCATCATGGCTGATGGCATGGGAGGGTTATCACTCGGTGCTGAAGCTGCAGAGTGTGTATGTGAGGGTATTGCCGAATACGTTTCCAAGAATCTTGAAGCAGACAACCTTTGGCAAGAGGCTTTCAAGTATGCAGACAACAAACTCCATGAATTGAGCCTTGCAAACCATAGCAATATGGGAGCAGCCGTAACGGCACTGATAATCACAGAAACCTCATGTGAGGTTGCTTGGCAAGGTAATGTTAGACTCTATCTTTACAGGGATAATCAACTTCTGCAACTCACAACAGACTATGTTATGAATATAGGTTATGGGCAGAAGATGCTTACACGCTGTTTGAAAGGAGGAGGTTTGCGTGATGACGTTCCGACAAAGAACATACCATTGCAGACGGATGATATTCTATTCTTGTGTACAGATGGATTCTATAATATCCATGAACAGTATTTGTCATCTGGCAATACAAGTGTTCCAAAAGAAGACATTACGAATGATGATGCAACATGTCTGACCATCAAAATCAATTAGCACATGACAGAAGAAGAAATATACGAAGAGCTCGAAATCACATACGGTAAACCGCCCAGAACTACATCGGAGAAAAACATGATATGGCTGAAGGGTGTACTGGAAGCGCATATCATTGAAGGCGAGTTTAATGAAGATGTTCCAAAGCCAAGTCTCGATGCATTGGCAATGACCCTTATCGCAATTACCACCTATGACATTCCGATGGAAGAACTTGCAGCCAAGAAACCTACAATAAAACGCACGCTTCTCTGGTTCATCGTGAAGTGCCATAATCATTATGACGAGATAGATGAAATAATGCATCAACTCATGCATAAGTCATATAGGGGGCTCAAACTTTTCATGATTACTAGGATGTTGAAGATCTTCAAGTGGCTGTCCATGCAGGAGATTCCGACAAAGTTGATGGAGGTGGTTTTGCATCCTGAGCACTACGATGACATAAGCGATGGTCTTCACCAGCTTATTAGTCCCAACAAGATTGAAAGTGCTGTACTATATATAATATGTGCGATAGAAGATGGTCTTCTTCCTATGGATGTCAGCCGTTCGCTCATGATAAAGGAGTTTGAACTTACCCCAAACAAGAGCGCCTACCACCGCTACTTCTCGAAATACTTCACCTATGCGGCAGATTTGAACGCCCAAGAAAAGAAATGGCTCGAAACACAAAAGGAGAAGCGGAAGATTACACTGCGTGCCACCATCGGCTATACAAGAAAAGATGACGGAAGCATCAAGTTCCTTGGTCACACCCTTACCGTACGTAATGCACTGCTTTACCTCATAGCAAAACTACGCCGATTCCTCAATCTTAAGCGACTCATGAAGGAGTCATAAAAACACATCGTCCTCAGCAAAAAAATCCACAATCGGACACTTGCTGAGGACGACTTTCTTTGGTAACTATTCAGCAATAGCCATACGCCATCTCCCATCCTACAATGATAGGATG
>CAMQBP010000120.1 GCA_946999025.1 uncultured Prevotella sp.
GTTTCTGAATGTGTAGAAATCGCCTGTGACATCTTGCGCTCGGAAGTCAAACAGGAGTGCGGGATTCAGAGCCACGCCGCATAATCTGGTTTCAAAATGAAGGTGAGATCCGGTACTTCTACCCGTGTTCCCCCCGAGTCCAATCACGTCGCCTGCCCGTACTTCTTGATTCTCTTGCACTAATTGTTTTGACAAGTGACCGTAGATAGTCTCCAATCCGTTGTTGTGGCGGATGACGATATAGTTGCCATATCCGCGTGCCTCATAACGAACAATCCGTACTTTGCCACTGAAGGCAGCACGGATGGTATCTCCGATGTATACCTTAATGTCCAAACCTTTGTGCTGACGTCCCCAACGAGAACCGAAATTACTCGTCACAACCCGACTGGGTGTGGGCATGTGGAAGTGGCGAAGATCTATCTTGAATGAGTCGGGAAGTGCTGTTGCACGGTGTGCATAACGGTTTTCCCATTCGTCATACAGCTGGGCAGCTGGTGACTCTGTGTTTTCTTTTTCGATGATGTTATGAAGCAAAAGCGTGTCTACAGCTTTCATCTTCCGGTCAACGGGAGCTTGCTTGGCAAGTAAATCTTGCGCTGTTGCTGATTGAGCGATTGCCCCAAAGGCTGCAATAAAAGCAAATGTTTTTATCTTGTTTATAAATGCCATACAAATTTTGTTAGTTTTAGGTCTCCCAAGAGAGCTAATCAAAAATGCTTTTTAAAGATTTACCAGATGCTGTAAGAAATCCTTCAACTTTAAAAAATAGCTTTGCAAATATAACGATTATATTGCAAAGTTGTTACGTTATTAACAGAATTTATAACGGTTTTAACTAACTTGGAATAACTACAAATGGGTGTTAAGAGATTGATGCCCAATTGATATTGGCTTTTCTCAGGTCGTTGAGCCTGTTCCAAAGCATGCTATATTCTGTCTTTTCGCAAAGTGGGTCGGCCTCTATAATCTTCTGTGCTTCGTCACGAGCGAGTTGAATGATTTGTCCATCGCGTGCGATGTCGGCAATCTTGAGGTCGAAGGCGATGCCACTTTGTTGCGTACCCTCCAGGTCTCCCGGCCCTCGGAGCTTCAAATCGGCCTCTGCAATCTGAAAACCATCGCACGTTTCGCACATGATGTCAATGCGTCTGCGGGTTTCTTTCGACAACTTGTGACTGGTTACCAAGATGCAATAACTCTGTTCGGCACCTCTTCCCACACGTCCTCTGAGCTGGTGTAGCTGTGATAGGCCAAACCGATGGGCATCGAGAATCACCATGACAGAGGCGTTTGGCACGTCAACACCCACCTCTATCACCGTCGTGGCCACAAGGATTTGGGTCTCTCCACGACTGAATTTCTGCATTTCAGCATCCTTTTCTTTCGGTTTCATCTTGCCATGTACCTTGCTGAGTTTGAAGTCTGGGAAGATCGTACATAGCGATTCGAACCCTGCTTCCAGGTTTTTCAGATCAATTTTCTCGCTCTCAGTGATCAGCGGAAAGACGATATATACCTGTCGGCCCTGTTGGATTTGTTTCCGTATGCCTTGGTACAGACTCGTCATCTGATTGTCGTATTGATGAATGGTCTGTATGGGTTTCCGTCCAGGAGGTAATTCATCAATCACGCTTACGTCCAGATCGCCATAAATGGTCATGGCCAAAGTGCGTGGAATGGGTGTTGCCGTCATGACGAGGATGTGGGGTGGCCGTTCGCTCTTGCCCCACAATTTGGCTCTTTGTGCCACGCCGAACCTGTGCTGCTCATCGACAACGGCCATGCCCAAGTGTGAAAATCGCACGTTGTCTTCGATAACTGCATGCGTTCCTACCAAGATGTGAACCTCTCCAGTGAGCAATCCGTTGAACACTTCGTTGCGCTTTTTGCCTTTCACCATACCCGTGAGCAGTTCCACACGCACGTCCATTCCTCCCAAAAACTTCTTGATGGTGGCAAAATGTTGTTCAGCCAGAATCTCCGTTGGGGCCATCATGCACGCCTGATAACCATTGTCAATGGCTATGAGCATGGACATCAGGGCCACCAGTGTCTTGCCTGAACCCACGTCACCCTGCACCAACCGGTTCATTTGCCGGCCGGTTGTCATGTCCTTACGTATCTCATGCATCACTCGTTTCTGTGCGTTTGTCAACTCAAAAGGGAGGTTGTTCTTGTAAAAGTGATGAAACTGTGGCCCCACATGGTTGAAAACATAACCCTTGTACTTGCGTTTGCGGTCGTTGGCATAACGTAGTATGTTAAGCTGTACGTAAAACAATTCTTCAAACTTGAGCCGTAGTTGGGCACGCTGCACGTCATCAAGACTCTTTGGATAATGAATCTTTGTCATGGCCTCGGCGCGTGAAATAAGATGCAGAGGCCCCGTGATAAACGTAGGAAGCGTTTCGGGCAGGTCGTTCTCGCCGAGCTTATCAACCAACGTCTTGGTGAGTTTTTCAATGGCATGCGACTGCAATCCCGACTTTTTCATGCGCTCAGTCGTCATGTAATAGGGTTGCATGCCCATTTCTGACAGCTGGATGTCGGCAACTTTGTCGATGTCAGGATGCGCAAACTGGTATCTCCCGCCATAGATGGTTGGCCTGCCGAAAACGATGTATTCTTCGTTTACCTTATAATTCTTATAAACATATTGTGTACCTTGAAACCAAACAAGGTCGACAATGCCAGTCCCATCACTGAAATGAGCCACCACTCGCTTCTTCCTCGGACTCATAGTAAACTCTTCAAAGCTCAGAATCTTGCCTTTGAGCTGTACGAAAGGCAGGTCGCCTTGCAAGTCGATGATGCGGTAGATGCGGCTTCTGTCAACGTATTTATAAGGATAATACTCAAGCAAATCGCCCCAGGTAGCGATGTTGGCTTCTTTCTCCAATATCGCCTTACGTTTGGGTCCAACCCCCGGTAGGTATTTGATGTCTTGCTCGAGTATGGATGACATGGTTTCAATTTAATAAGAACTTACCCTCTTTGGTCAGCTTCTGTTGGCTCTTGTGCAAGCTGCTTGCAGCCGCACTTCCCTATTTCTCCCGCGTTTGCACGGAGCGTTTGGCCGTGCTGAAGCATGGCTTCAGCCAAAACGAGATCAAAGGGAGTGGTGATTTTGATGTTCTCCCGGTTGCCGTCTACCATGCTGACGCTGTGCCCGAGTGCCTCTATCACCGAAGCATCGTCTGTGAACGATTCCCGATCAGGTTGCCCGAAAGCTCGCTTGGCCAAGGCGATGTCAAAGACTTGTGGCGTCTGTACGATACGATACTCGCTGCGCAGCACGTTCTTTCCGCCTCCTTGTCCATCGATGTGGCGCAGCGTGTCGGTCACGGGTAGTGTGGGGATGACGGCCTGTTCGACTCGGGCTGTCTCAAAACAACGCTCGATAACTTCGACCGACACAAACGGACGAACGCCATCATGGAAGCCTACCACGCCATCGGCATCATCGGGAATGGCCGCCAAACCGCTCTGACACGACTCATAGCGCGTGCTTCCCCCATCGGCAATGGTGTGCGCAAGGCCAAAATGGTGATGCTCACACAGTGCTCTCCATTGAGCTTGTTGTTCGCGAGGCAACACCACGATGACGTTCAGCTCCTTGCAGTATTGGTGAAAACGCTCGATGGTGCGCATCAAAACAGGTTTCCCTCCTATGGGCAGAAACTGTTTCGGCGTGTCGCTTCCCATACGAAGGCCTTTTCCTCCGGCTACAATGATGATGTAGTTCATGAGTTCATGAGTTCATAAGTTCATGAGTTGGGAGTTCATGAGTTTGTGAGTTGGTGAGTTTTCCTCACCGCCCCATCAAATGGTCGTATAGCATCTGTTGCTGCAACTCCTTCGTCTTGGCCTCACCCACGAACATCTTCAAAATCTCGTATGCGTATGGGAACGTCGCAGCAGGACCCTCTCCCGTGATGATGTTCCCGTCGACGGTGAACAATTCGGCCGTGTATTCAGCACCCTCGAGGTACTTCTCGAATCCTGGATAGCATGTAGCCTTCCGTCCTTTCAGTAGTCCTAAGCTGCCTAATACCATCGGTGCGGCACAGATGGCACCGATATGCTTGCCTTTGGCGTTGTGGGCCAGCAGTGTTTCTCTCACGCCCGCATGCTCGTTCAGGTTGGTTGCGCCGGGCATACCACCGGGAAGCATCAGCATGTCGGCATCATCAAAGTTGTGCATGTCTTCAAATTTCACGTCGGCCTTGATGGTTACGCCATGGGAAGACTCAACCCACTCGGAGCCTGTAACGCTCACTGTCTGGATTTCAACGCCGGATCTGCGGAAAATGTCTACGGGTGCCAAGGCTTCAACTTCTTCGAAACCATTGGCCAAAAATTCATATACCTTTGCCATATCTGTGATGTTTTGGAGCCTTTCGGCCCTTTTGTAAGTTTTTCAGGGCGGTTCTATAAATTACCACCGTAAAGTTTTTTCATGTCAGTCTTTTTACGTTTTGTCATCTTGTGGCCTCTTTTTGGTTCAATTTACTTGTTCGTTCAGTCGTATAGCTCGCTATACTCCTTCACTCACAAACAAATTGACCACAAAAATAGTCTCACAATCTGTCAAAGCTAATTTATAGAACCGCCCTTTAATGATTGTCATTGCAAATATAATAAAAATATCTCAATGCAGCGCATCATACGTCCTGTCATTTGGAAATGATTGACGCAGGTTAACGTTGTTTTAGATTCAACGCTTTGGCTTGTAACCGTTCAGCGTTGTCTCCATGCTCCATTGAAAAGTGGTTGTTGTCAAAGCAACTAACATGTGCGCAGTCTACATGGCCCGTACTTGTAGCAATGCTGACAGATGCGCTATGCAATTTTTGTCCTAAAAAACTACTAAAAAATAGCAGTTGAAAACTTGTGAAATAGGAAAAAACAGGCAGAAAAACAGGTCTGCCATGGCCATCGTTTTGCCCAAAACAGCACTTATCGGAGCAAAAGCATGCAGATAATGTCGCAATAGATATCACTTTGCCGTCCTATTTGCATCCTTTAGCGAGGCAAAAGCATGCCTATTGGCGCGTAAAAGCAATGCTATTCATCCAATAATACGGATGAAAAGATTGTATTTCCATGCCAAAATGGTATAACATATTGTACGACAAGGAGATGCCAATGTGGCTCATCCTTGGCGTATTTGAAGGCACATGACCTCTTGCTGGAAAATAATGAAATTATGGAAGGCCTTTTGTAAAGAAAAATATCTTGTCTTTTGCAAATGCAGATTCTTCTTGGGAATCTTGCAACAAGGGCAAGGGTGGAGGGCGACGGATGACTAATGGGGGCTATCGGAAGTAAATGGGGAGTTAAAAAGGAGTTAGCGGGGGGTTAAAAAGGAGTTAGCGGACAATAGCTTTTTGTGATTGACAACAAAAGCATTCGTTACTGTTGCCCAGCCGAACTCATGTCCGTTCACTCCTTTTTAACTCCACTCTAACTCCTGTTAACTCCCTTTTCACCTATAATTCAATGACAAGCGTTTGACGAGGAGACAACTTGATGTCTTTGCTTATATCCACGTTTTCTCCGCTAATGACGTCATGAGCAGTCGTTGATTGGCCAATGACTTCGGCGTATCGCTTCACGTCCAACCGGGCTTCTTTCGATGTTCCGTTGAGGATGGTCAGCACGGTTTTACCTTGATGTTGGCGTGCTAAGACGTATACCCCTTGGTGAGGGATGAACTGAACCTGCTTGCCTTGGGTAATTACTTCATTGCCCTGTCGCCAATGCAGCAGCTTGCTAAGCCAGTTGAACATTTCGTTTTGTTCCTTTGACCTGCCTTCTGCCGTAAATGCCGTGTGTACATCGCCCGGGAAACCACCGGGAAAATCCTGACGTACATAACCATCTGTTATCTCTTTGGTGCCATTCATCAGCACTTCTGTGCCGTAATACAGCTGCGGAGTGCGGTTCATGGTGAGCAAAAGAGCTAAGGCCTGTTTCAGTGCGGCGACATCTTGTCCATTGCCTAAGAATCGGTCGGTGTCGTGATTCTCGATGAAAGCCATGACATCTTTCGGATTTTCGTATAGGTAATCGTACACCAATGAGTTGTAAACCCTGTTCATTCCATCCCACCAGTCATCGGTTTCTTCGTTTTTTGCCTTGTTGATTTTCTCAAAGAAACTAAAGTCCATGACGCTTTTCAGGTTGCTGTTGATGTCCGACAGCTTACTATCTTTTTGCCAAGCGGCCGTATAAGCGGGTTCTGTGTTCCATGTTTCGCCCACCACATTGAAGTTGGGATACTCCTCGTTGAG
>CAMQBP010000121.1 GCA_946999025.1 uncultured Prevotella sp.
ATGCAACAAGCTAACTTCTTTATTTTCAATTAGATACGTTTTGAAAATTATCTCCTGGAGTAATCTCGCACAAGTACTGAGACAATACCATCAAATAAGCATAAAGAAAGTAATGAAACAAGAGCTAAAAGACATAATGCAGCGTTTGCTTGAACGCCATAAGGAGTTAGGCATATCGGATCAGATAGACTACGAAAAGTTCTATCTTCATCAACTGCATGGCTAAACTGCATTGCGAACATCTGCAACAGGATATCGACCAATTCCTGCAATCAACAGCCGAAGAAATGGTCTATAAAACGGCAATACAACAGGAAATGGTCGGTAAATGGTCGATAAAACCTACTTTGGCAGAAAAATTGGCCGATATTATAATTTTCATAGCCGATAAAGAAGAAGTTAGGACGGAACAAATTGTCTCACAATTGGCTCTGACTGAAACTACAGCCAAACGCTATCTACGCCAACTGACAGAGTTAGGCTACTTGGAAGCTCATGGTGGCAACAGAAACAAATCATATACAAGAAAGTGAAAGAATAAAACGTTCCTTTTTATATAGAACAGAGTTATGGAAGAAAACAACAAACAACATATAATATGGCACGATGACGTTATCGTGAAGCAATTCATCAGTTATGCTGTGGGCTGCATGATGGGGCGCTATAGTATCGACAAGCCCGGCCTTATCCTTGCCAACCAAGGCGATGGAGTGAGAGAGTATGAGGCTCTTGTGCCAAACGCTCGTTTTGAAATCGATGACGACGGCATCATTCCGCTGATGCCGTCGAATGCCGACTTTGCCGACAACGCCACGGTGCGCTTCAAGAAATGGCTGGCTGTTGTGCTGGGCGAGGAGAAGCTGGTGGAGAACCTCAACACCGTGGAAGCCGCCCTTGGCAAGAGTATTGATGACTTCTTCGTTAAGGACTTCTGGAAATACCATAAGAAGATGTATCAGAACCGTCCTATCTACTGGCTGTTCAGCTCAAAGAAAGGTGCGTTCCAGTGTATCGCTTATATGCATCGCATGACACCCTATACACCCGAGCAAATCCGCACAAACTATCTGCTGCCACACATAGAATGGCTTGTGCAGAAGCAAAGCGAAATGGAAGAAAATGCAGCCAACCTCAACACAGCCGAGCGTCGTGGACTCGACCGCTTGACCGCGCAGATAGCCGAATGTCGCGAGTATCATGACCGTCTGCATGAAGTGGCTGACAAGCAGATTGCCTTCGACCTTGACGATGGTGTAGTAGTGAACTATGCTAAGTTTGGCGATGTTTTACAGAAATTGAAGTAAAAGAAAGACGACATGAACGTATTACAGAAGAAAATATACGACTATTTCGACCGTGACGCAGAATTGAAAGTTCTGTTCATTTTCGAAGACTCTATAAACGATATTCTAATAGAAGAGCTTGAAAGTGCAGAATGGAAAACGGGCTACCGGTATGTTGACTTCAAGGGAGATGGGTTCACTACGAAATATCTACTTGACAACGACTGGCAGGATGACAAGGTCGTAATATATTGTCATCAGTTTAGTCCGCTGCAACAAAAATCGCTACAGTCATCGTTTCCGCTTATGGACGTGCTTGCAGCCAACATGGAGTATCACAGCCAAGATTATGCGGCATTTATTCAGCAATACGGACTGCCTACAAATGACGGGCAACTTGTTAGGTTTGTGGAGAGAAATGTCATCTCTTTACAGTCGGACAAGATGCTGCGGTTCTTCATGCCTTATTATCAAGACGGCAGTATAACATACGACATCATGGTGCGTGGTTGCATAAGCAGCTTTATGGGTGCGCATAATGTATTGGATTGGGACAGCATCATACTTAAAGTGCTGTTGTATGGCAGAGAGTGTGAGAGCGGTAAACAAAGGGATTTCTACGTCAGGCTGCGAGGCTGCAAGGATGCCCAGGAGGCTCTGGGCAGGCATTTTACAGACATCTTTGGCGTGTCGTTTAATGACAATAGTAAAGAAAAGGTGGCACAAATTGTGAAAGTCTTCAAGTACAATGCCATAGTACAAAACCTTGCACCGATAGCCGCGGACAACTACAAGCAGACAAGAATTGCTGATAGTGTGGCCCTGCAGCATATGAACCGCATCTTGGAGTTGGCACTCAGTAAGGAAAAGACAACAGAAGCCATCACCGAACTCTTCAATGAGTTGGGCAGCGAAGTGCGCGATGCTGACATCATATGTTGGTATGGCATAGATGCCAATTACTATTATCTGCCGCAGGCTCTTTGCGTACCGATTATTAAAACTCTTTTGGAGGAAAAGATAGAAACAGAACCTGCGGAAGTTATCAATAGAATAGAGGAGTTGATGCTAAAACATAGCGACAACTCTATGATGACTGCCGTAATGGATTATGCTGTCACCGTGGCAAGGCTTTATGAGAAGGCTCTCACGCTCGGCTCGTTAACGCTCAACACAGCCGACGAGTATGTTATGAAATATGAGTCGGACTATAGCTCTATTGACCAATACTACCGTCTGACCAACGAGACTTACTTTGGCATAGATCCAACATGCGAGTTGTTTGACGCAGTACAGAAGGTAAAACGTGGTCTTGACCAAAACTACAGCAAGCTTTGCAACCAAATTAATATAGAGTGGACCAGATGTCTGAAAGAGACTGGAGGAATAGACGAGGTGCATTTGTTGCGCCAATACAACTTCTATGATGAGCGAATTAAGCCGATACAGAAAAAGGTGGCGGTAATCGTGAGTGACGCACTCAGATACGAGGTGGCACAGGAGCTTATAGGCGAACTGGCAAAATTTAAACATATTGCAAGTCTGAAACCAGCCATTGCCATGCTTCCATCCGAAACAAAATACTGTAAGCCATCGCTGCTTCCGCACCGTGAACTGAAACTCTATGGAAAGGGCGAAGAGCAAGACATGGCTGTAGACAACCACATTCTCGACACTACACAGAAACGCTCTGAGTACTTGCAGGGCTATCGCGACGGTGCCGTATGTGTGCCGTTTGAAACAGTGGCGGAATATAACCAGGAGAAGAACCGTGAGATATTCAAGCATCCGTTAGTGTATATTTTTCACGATGTAATTGACAAGACAGGACATGACGGCAATGCCAAACAGATAGTGAACAGTTGCAGGGAGGCTATCAACGATTTGAAAAATATGATTCCCAAGATACATGCCTCATACAACGTGACGGAAGTGTACATAACAAGCGATCACGGCTTCCTATTCAACGACATAATATTTGCCGACAAGGACAAGCACAAAATAGAAGAGGACTGTCTGGAACGCAGCACACGTTATTATCTTACTAAATCGAAAGACGAAGTAAGCGGCGTGGTTAAATTCCCACTCAGCGAGGTGTCGGGCATGGTTAATGTTGAGGATGTGATGGTGGCTGTGCCAATGGGTACAAACCGATTTGCGGCTCCATCGGGTGGCTATATGTTCACTCATGGCGGTGCGGCATTGCAGGAACTGATAATCCCCGTATTAACAAGCCGTCAGGAAAGAGACGACAACAAGCAACCAGTGGGCGTGATGATTCTCGACAGACGACTTTCTATGCAAGCCTCACGCCTGAGATTCAAGATGCTGCAAACAGAGGCTGTGTCTATGGACATGAAAGAACGTCAAATAAGGGTTGCACTATATCATAACGATGTGCCGGTTACGCCTGTCAAGGACATCATTCTCGACAAGACAGACCCGTCTTTGGACAACAGAAAGATACAGGTAGACCTCACACTCAATATGAATGTTGATGCTAAGGTGCTACAACTGAAAGTGTTTGATGCCACAGACGAATTGAACCCTATAATAAAGGAGAATGTGACAAATAACACATTGATAGAAAATGATTTTGACTTCTAATTTCAGTCTTCAAGATTTATGGATTTACAACAGAAAATAATGGATTGCTTCATAGGCAAGGTTGTCAGAAAAGACTTGGCGTTCCTAGTGAAGGGAGGACTTCCTGTGCCTACATACGTGTTGGAATACCTTATTGGGCAGTATTGCGCCAGCGATGACGAGGAGGTGATAAACGAAGGTATAGAGAAGGTGAAACTGGTTATCCAAAACAACTATGTGCACCGCGCAGAAGCCGAATCTGTAAAAGGACTCATACGTGAGAATGGCCAGCACCGTATCATAGACAAGGTGACGGTTGTTCTTAATGAGAGAAACGATGAATATCAGGCTACCTTTGCCAATCTTGGATTATCTGGTGTTCCTATCGGTACCGACTATGTGCGCCATAACCCGAAACTATTGAGCGGCAATGGTGTGTGGTGCATCATCACACTGGGTTATATCAGTGGCGAGAATATCAAGGTGAGATGGGAAATACAAACATTGAAGCCTATTCAGATTTCAAACATCGACCTGCAAGACTATATCGACCAACGAAAGAACTTCACAACCGATGAATGGATAAACTTCCTGATGCACACAGTGGGTCTGAATCCAGAGACAATGAACCGACGTGAGAAGTTCATAACTTTGGCGCGTCTTCTTCCTCATGTAGAGAACAACTTCAATTTCATGGAGTTGGGACCGAAAGGTACGGGCAAGTCTCATGTGTTTCAGGAGTTGTCGCCATACGGTGTGCTTGTCAGCGGAGGCGATGTAACCAGTGCCCGATTGTTCGTGAAAATACAAGGAAATAAGGAGATTCTCGGATTGGTAGGTTATTGGGATGTCGTGGCATGGGATGAATTTGAACAGCAGAAAGGTCGCAATGTGGATGCCATACTCATCGATACCATGCAGAACTATCTTGCTAACAAATCGTTCAATCGTGGTAAGGGTACACATGAGGCAAGTGCATCTATGTCTTTTGTAGGCAACACAAAGCATACTGTGCCATACATGTTGAAGAATAGCCATCTGTTTGAGAGTATTCCTACTTCCTTCATTAAGGGTGCGTTCCTTGATCGTATGCACCTATATAATCCAGGATGGGAAATCAAGATGTTGAAAAAGAACAGTTTTTCTAAGGGGTATGGCCTTATCACAGACTACATTGCAGCTGTGTTACACGCTCTACGCAATGACGATCGCACGGCATTGCTGAACGATTATGCCAAGTTCGACGGTTCGCTTTCAGAGCGCGACCACCTTGCCATACGCAAAACATTCTCTGGCATGATGAAACTCATCTATCCTGATGGTAAGATAACGGACGAGGAAGCTAAGGAAATCATTGACTTCGCTGCAGAAGGGCGCAAACGAGTCAAAGACCAACTGTATATCATTGACAGCACTTTCTGCACCGAGCCGGCGAAGTTTGAATACACATGGCTAAAAACTGGCGAGACCATAAAGGTGGAAACACTTGAAAATATCGAGCACAAGTCAATCCATACGACGGAGGATAACGATGGGCAGAATATGGATAAAAAAGAAGGACAGGAAGATAAACACGAAACAAAAACGGCTGGTTCTCTGCCTCGCATAAAGCCTCTTGTAGCCAAGACTATATCCATAAGAGAAAACCAGGGTGGAGTGACTTACAAAGATCTGTTTGGTGATTATCTGCGCACAGCAAAGGAAATCTGTATAACCGATCCATTCATTCGCCAACCTTATCAGATAGACAATTTAGTGGATTTCATACAAATGGTGAAAGATGTGTCAACCCAGCAAGACACCATAAAAATTCATCTGAGCACGCAAAATGACGATGATGAGAAAGTAGCTGGGGTGATAGACTCGTTCAATGATTTGGTCGACGAGTTATTGCCGATGGGTATAGAGTTCACTTACGACTTTAAGGCAGACCATGATCGTCTGATAAAAACGGACACGGGGTGGACTATCACACTGGGGCGTGGCTTGGATATCTACGAGAAGTTTAACCGTTTCTCATTGTGCCGTTCCAATCAAACGAACAGGCGTTGCAAGGCTTTTAATGTTTCAATTAACAAAACTGAAGAATGATAGAAAGAGTTGTTATCAAAAACTACAAATGCATCAAAAATGCAAATATTGCGTTTAACAAGTTCAAAAATATTATTGTAGGAAACAATGGTGTAGGAAAATCCACACTGATGGAAGCTGTATCTCTTGCTTTAGGATACGGTCTAAACAAGTTGAGGTAACTCCACACATATTCAACATAGAAAGCTCTAACTTTATCCAACTTACCCTCCAGTTTTATTGTCCGGAGTTTTTTTAATTCAGCTTCAGAAAGCGGCTCACGTTCTTTACATTTACCTCGCTTAAATTTAACCAAAT
>CAMQBP010000122.1 GCA_946999025.1 uncultured Prevotella sp.
GCGGTCATTAGAAAATGACAAGAAGCTTTTTCTAATGACCGATTTGGGTTTAATACAATCCAAACACCAACAAATTTTGCACTTCGATTTTAACCCAAATCGGTCATTAGAAAATTTTGCTTTCATTTTGTCTTGAAATAGAATGAAAGATTCATATTGTGTTAGTATATAGACGCTATAACGATGGAACAGCCTGCTATAATCTGACTTTTTGCACGAAAAATCTCTAATGACCGATTTGGGTTTAAATCTTCACAATATCAATCATTCAACTGAGATTAAGATGCTGATGGCCATTGCAGAAACACAAGGCCTTATCGTAGAGTTCGAAGAAAAAGAGAATGAAGAATCTGTCAAGAAGGCGGAAGTAACTCATGATGCTCCTCCGGGAAAATCTCAGTCAGACTTTGATGTTGAATAGCTTCAGGATGTGTAGCCGCAGGTGATTCGGCAGTCTAACGCATCCAATCCCAAAGGAGAAATGGGCTTTCAGAATGGAGTTGATAGTTGATACAAAGTTCCAAAGCCAGAAATTGCAGGATATTCTGCACCTCCCCCTGAACCGAAGAAGCCTTCGAGGTTGAAGCAATGGTGAAAGTTGCGGTGGAAAAATCCGGCTTCATCCATGCTTAAGGCTGTTGCTTATGAAGTACGCTTCTATACCTTAGTACTCTGTGGATATCTATGGTATAAAAACAAGCAGATGGAACATATCATTAAGGAATACGGCATTATGAAACCTACACTGATGCATCATCCTGTTTATCGTTCTTTTCATCCAATCCCCCTATTCAATTCTTGTCGATGGGGATAAAGATGATATTATTGAGCGGATTCAGAAGAATCAGCACAAGTAATAGTATTGCCAAAAGGCAACCGACAGGCGTTGATTAATTGAGAACAAAGTCTGTCGGTATTATTACTTGGCTGTATACCCACCGTCAACTACCAAATTTTGCCCCGTCACCCATCGAGCGGCATCACTAAGTAAATAGATGCAGGCATTGCTAATATCTTTTGTTTCTCCCAGTCCAAGGAGATGCATACTTTCAAGTTGCTTACGTAATTCAGGATCTGCCATATGCGGAAACTTAGCATTTATCGGAGTTTCTATCGCTCCAGGACTAACTACATTAACACGTATTTTATTTTTCGCTAACTCGCACGCCATAGATCTAGAAGCAGAAATGAGAGCTCCTTTCGTGGCGCTGTACATGGTTTTGCACTTTTCACCACATAGACCCATAATACTTGCTAGAAAGATAATACTACAGCCATTGTCTTTATCGCAATTTCCTGTTCTTGTGACTTCTTTAGATAAGTTTATTGCGGAATAGACATTAGTTCTAAAAAATTGATCCAACATATCATCCGTAATTAGTTTAAGTGGAGTTACAGATGAGATTCCTGCACAGTTCACAACTCCATTAATTTTGCCCACCTTACTTACTACTGTCTTTATTGTCTCTTTAAGACCTTCAGAAGATGCTAAATCAAACGGCAGAACGAGATGACTCTCGCCTTTCATCAACGAAAGAGTATTATTAAGCCTTTCTTCGTTTCGAGCAATCAATACAACTTTCGCCCCCATTTTGGAGCAGTCGACAGCACATTGTGCACCGATGCCTGAGGAGGCACCAGTTACAATGATTACTTTATTCTTTAAGCTAAATGGATTATACATTAGTCTTTCTGTGGATGCGTTTCAGATTCTTCGTTTTCACATTCAATTGGACTGTACTCACGTTTAAGGTAATCGTCAACAGGTTTGCCATTTTCTACTTCTATAATATCAGATATTTTCGTGTCTACAAAAGATACTACACCTGTTGCCCATGTCATGCCTACACCAAAAGCACTCATCATAAGCGTATTCTTACCATCTAACTTTCCCTTGAGCTCGCTTACTATGGTCAGTGGAACCGATACACTACTTGTATTACCATATTTTTCAATAGTATGAGGAATCTTAGTGATGTCCAATTTCATCTTCTTTGCTATATAGCTATTGATGAAGTTGTTTGCTTGATGGAAAACAAAATAGTCAATCTCTTCAGAAGTCTTACCTGATTCTGCAATAGTTTTCTTAATGTCACGAGGAATTTCTCTAATAACAAAATTGAAGACATCACCACCTTTCATATAGCCTTGCTCTTCGCTACGCATATTGCCATATTCATCAACAATACGCTCTTTTAGCGTTTCAGGTGTAGACATATGGCGATAACCACCTGCTTTTATCATGATAAGGTCAGCGCGTGAACCATCAGAATTCATAGACAGAGTGGTCTTACCAATTTTTTCATTTCGCTCAACCAGTGCTGCTACACCACCATCGCCAAATATAAAAGCACTTCTACGGTCGCGAGGACTATACACTTTACTTCGGGTTTCGCCATCAAGTATTAATGCCTTACGAATATTACCTGCTTGAACCATGCTATATACTACACTCATTCCATAAATAAATGCAGAACATCCTAAATTTAAATCGAAGGCAATACAACTCTGCTTCAGACCAAGACGATGTTGCAAAGTAATTGAAGTTGCAGGCATGCGATAATCTTGAGTCTGACTTACGAAAACAAGTAAGTCTATCTCATTTCGTTCTATGTTATTGTCTGTAATGAGTTTCTGAGCTGCAGCGAAACAGAGATCAGAAGAACATGTTTGTTCATCCGCAAATCTACGCTCGTAGATACCAACCTTTTCGACAACCTCTTTTACCTGGTCTTTTGGAAAATATTCAGTATACTCAAGATTCTTAATTACATGCTTAGGTATGGCACCTGCTATCGCAGTAATACCGACACCCTGAAATTTCATGATTGCCATAATTACTCTGTTGCTTTATTATACAAATCTTGAATAGTTTTGAGCTTTTTGAACTCGGCATTCTCAATTTGCACTTCGAATTCTTCGTCAAGCATAGCGATAACTGACAAATAGGTGAGAGAGTCCCATTCGTCCAACTCCCGAAACTCAGTTTCTGGGGTTAATACACTTGAATCTTCAATTTCAACTGCCTCAGCAAATTTTTCAATAAAAACTGTAATGTCCATAATTTCAAAATTAAAAAGTAAGTTTCTTAGCGGGTACACCTAACATTGTGGTGTTCTCTTTTACGTTGGTAAGTACAACACTTCCAGCACCTATAATGGCATTCTTTCGAATGATCTTATGCGGCAATAATCTAGAACCAGGATGCATTACTACGGATTCTTCCAACTGCGAGAATCCACCCATAAAGCAATGGGCACTCAAATGCGAATAATTCCCCACTTTAACATCATGACCAAGAATACAATATCCCATTATGGTTACGAAATCACCAATTGTGATGTCGCAACTGATTGATGTTTGATATCTGATGATACATCCTTCGCCAATTTTGGTGTTTTTACCTATCTCTACAGAAGGATGTATCAATGATATAAACTTGCCTCCCTTGGCCTTAACGATCTCTACATATTTCTGTTTATAATGCACATCACCAAGTGCGCATACAAACACGTCATCTTCACAAATTTGATAGTCTTCTACGGAAGAAACAACAGGTGGATAATTCTGATATCCATCAAGTGCGGTAGTTTTGTCATCAAGAAATCCCTTACAATCAATGCCCGCACCAGTTTTTTTGCAAGCGAGAAAGAGATTGTAAACCTCTCGACCGAAACCTCTAGCACCAATAATCAATAAATGCTTCATAATATTAAGTTTGCGCATTACTATTATGTTGTCTCCGTCACCGCAACAAATAAAAAAGGCATAGGCCTTCTTATGCGTTCGTTGAGGCTGCCTAAGAGTGAAACCTCTCTATCCTTATAAGAGTAACCTATGCCCTAAGGGGCAAAGGCAATGACTCCTAATAAGGATAGATAGGCACATTCCATAGAATCTGCCCAACTACTATGATTTGAGTTCTTATTCCAACTGATAGTTTCCTTGGCTATTCAGACGAACGCAAATAATAGTCAATGTTTATAATTATATGTCTGCGCTAAGCGCAATGAATTGTCTGTCTTTTATTCAAAATTTAATGCAGTTCCTGTCGGCGAGCTATACCATAACTGCATGATTACTCTTATTTTCTGCAGCTCATTTGAAGATTCGTTGCAAATTTACATAAAAATCGCAATATATAAGCCAGCGGGAATAAAAAACGGGAAATAAATTCCCAAATCCTCTTCCCATTTGACGGAAAAGTATCAAGACCAGCATAAATTCTTTGTCCTAAATGCGTGCTCTAAGTCACAATATGTATTATCTTTGAGCAAAAAATAATAATCCTCAAATGTAGGCTTATGAGAATCGTATGTGGCCTTGACGTGTACAAAGATATGAAAAACATCTGATATATGCAAATGGACAAGTGTGTATTTTCCTTGATAATCAGAGTTTTTCCGTATTGAGAACAACCATGTTCTGGTTGATAGTCAAGTTAGTACTGAGACAGAATTTGCCATGAACAATATTGCTGATTAGTTTCGTTTTCTTCTTGATAGCGTTAATTAAATAGGCGATTGGATTATTGACTGTCTTCGATGGCTCAACCAGCGAAGAAAGAAAACCTATAAAGTAGGGTATCTTCTTTTTGTTAGAACGTCTACGTTCTTTGGAATCTTTATCACACGCATATTTTCGTGTATTCTTTTTGTTTCGTTGTTGATTTCATCTACGCTGCTTACATCGAATTGAAAGCGATTGAAGCATCATGTTTGTTTTGAACGATACTTCTTATTTGAGGTTCATCAGCAATTTTCTGAACTTTGAATCTGAACAAACTCCTATGTCTGTTGTGATAAACATCCCATTCCAGAAAAGTGAAAATATTGTAGCGGGAGTTGGTGAACATTGCGCCTGTTCTTTCGAGTTAAATTTATTGACTTTCAAGGGAATGCCGTTTTCTTGGGCAAGAACACGCAGCATTCCATTCACATAATAATCAGTGTAGGGGCATCTGTTAGAGTAATAAACCACCATGCCTTCATCATGCTGGATATTCTCTATTTTAGTGCAGTCGTTGAAGAAAGGATTTGTTTCCTCTTGATGAAATTTCAAAGCTAACAATAGGAAGCCGTTGGGGAGTTTGTCAATCACTTTAAATCTATGTTTTAGAAACCACTTTGTGTCACCCATAAAATGGAACTTCTTTGTACCAACAATCGTAACGATTCCACTCTTTTGCTGTCTTTTCGCATCCTCTATTACCGACTGTAGCAGGTTAACCCCATGTCCTGAACCTTTGTATTGTCCTGATACCCAAGAGCAGTTTATCATTAGATAGTTGGGGGCTGAAACGGGAGCCCAAGCGTGTTCTGCCGGAACATATTCAATGAAGACCTTGGCATGTGCATCCAGCTTCCTGAAAACGTAACCATTTTCAAATTCTTTACTCAGCCATTGTTTCTTCAATTTATAACCTTCTAAGCATTTCTTGTCTGATAACGCACAGCAAATATGTTCCTTGCCGATATTCTCATTGGATAGCGTGATGTATTTATAAGGTTCCTTGTCCATAATTATTCAATCATTACTTATCTTTTTATCCAAGGCTGCTGGCAGAATCTCTTTAGAATCATCCTAAAGATGGACGTACTTGCTTTTTCCGTTGTTGAGGAATTGACGATGTCCTTGGCAGAACATCTTTTTAGGTACAATACCCATCCTTATTTATGAACGCCCCCTTAGCCCTCATCCGAAGCAGGGGCTTGGTTGTAGCGATGCGTTGGATTTTCAAAACTCCATCTTGATTACTCGTGCTGATACCCCACCAACCGGTCGGTACGTTCGCCGGTTCCGCGATAGTAGAGTAGTGCTTGGTACTTGTTTTCCGTTTGATAGAACGACCCCTCTGTGCTTACCGGAGCGGTCGTTCCGTCTGTTTTCGCAACCACATACTGGTACGAATAATAGCCCTGCTTCAACAGCACTGCTGCCTCGTAAACGCCGTCCTGCTCGTTGTAGTGCATCTTGTATTCCGGCATCAGTTGGTCGTTGGTCCATGTTGCGTTGAGATATACGTCCCCGTTCTGCCTGGATGCCTGCAACTTGAAATGCACGATGAGATAATCAGAGCTGATGTTGTTTTCCGCATTGTCGCTGTTGCGAATGTAAAATGCCCCGTTGGCATCCTCATCGTAAACGTAATTTGGGCGAGGCTCATCGGTCCAAAGGTATGCGTGATAATCGCTGCCGTCCCAGTTGACAGATTCCAGTCCCATGGTCGTATGGTTCACGTCCAGCAT
>CAMQBP010000123.1 GCA_946999025.1 uncultured Prevotella sp.
GTGGGGAGCAAGATAACAAAAAGAGGTGTGCCTTTCAACGTAGCTACACACCTCTCTCATTAAAGGAGACATTCGGGGAAACAGGAAGACAATTTAACTAAATACAATATTAACGTCCTCAATAAGAAGGCATTGCACCTGATTCTGTACAAACAAAAGCACTGGTATCAACAGCTTTCTTATGAGCTTCTTCCAAACTCTTTCCTTTAAGCAGGGAAGCGACAAAAGCACCATTGAAACTGTCTCCAGCTCCGACTGTATCTACAACATCCACCTTTGGAGTCGGACGATATAGCACTTCGTTCGTAGTAATGATATAACTTCCGTTAACACCACATGTCAGCACTACCATTTGCAAGTTATAATCGTGGATAATACCTTGAGCCACTGCCACCTGATGTTCATTCAGCCGACTATTCCTTGGGAAATCCTGGTCATAACCGAGCATAGGTGCAATGAGTTCAAGCTCCTCATCATTGATTTTGAGGATATCGCTCTTTTTAAGTGAGTTCTCAATCAGTTGCTTGGTATAGAAGTGCTGTCTGATGTTGATATCGAATATTCTCAGACAATCATTTGGAACCGAATCTAAGAACTTTTCAATGGTTTTTCTTGACTCGTCTTCCCTTTGGGCCAACGAACCAAAACAAACGGCCTTGCAATTCTTTGCAACTTCAATAATCTCTGTAGTAAGTGGTATATGGTCCCATGCGACATTCCTTTTAATCTCATACAATGGTATCCCAGCTGCATCAACTGTTACCTGCACCGTTCCTGTGGGGAATTCTACACGAGGCATAATATACTCCAACTGCTTTGATTTGAAACATTGGAGGGTCTCATCGCCAAGTGTATCGTTACCGACAGCACTAATGACAAGAGCATCAAAACCTGCCCTCGCAACATGGTAGGCAAAATTGGCCGGGGCACCACCTAATTTCCTTTCTGTGGGCAAGACATCCCATAGAGCCTCTCCCAGACCGACAACATATCTTTTCATCTTATTTATTTTTATTATTTGCTAACTTCACAATACCAGCACCATTGGGCTGGATGTAAGCATCACCTTTATCGAAATCCATATCTTCCATTTCGATTGCAGTAATGTTGAATATCTATTAATTTTCCAGATTACTCAGGCACCACTCATCTGTTACCTTATAACCATAGAGACCATAGAGGAGCATCACAAACTCGCAGACAAGAGCGATGACCCAAGTGTATTGCCAACTACACATTACATCAGCAAAGATACCTTGAGCCACAGGGAAGACTGCACCACCGAAAACACCCATCATGAAAACGCCGGATGCCTTAGAGGTGTATTCTTTCAGACCTTGTGTGGAAAGCGTAAAAATACAACTCCACATCACAGAATGAAACAAGCCCACTGCACAAAGGAACCATAGGTTCTCGCTCATTATGGCAATAACGATGAGTACTGATGAGATGATGGTGGTGGCGATGAGGGTATTCCGAGGGTTGAAATCACGGAAGAAAGTGGAAACGAATCGTCCAATAAGGTATCCTCCCCAATAAAGGGTGGCCAAAAGGGCAGGTACACCATCTCCCATCTGAAGTTCCATAGCATGAAGATTAATATTCGAACCTATAGAGACCTCAGTACCTACATAGAAAAAAATGGCAATGACACCCAATGTGAGATGACGGAAGGACCAAATGCTTCTTGGTAATCTCTGATTGCCTTCAGCACGTGTCCCAGACAAGTCTGGAAGTGACATACGAGTAGACAATCCCGTGACAAGCGCTATGATGCTGGCTATAACGAGGAACGGCACCAAAAGCTGGTTAGCGGTGATATCATCAAGGGATACGCCAGAGAATACAACCATTGTCAGGAAGAACGGAGCTATTGTCGTACCGAAAGAATTGACGGCTGTAACGATGTTCAGACGTTGTGCAGGACGTGTCCCCGGAAGGTTGTAAGCTGATACATAAGGATTGATTACCACCTGCAGAATTGCAGACGAGGTTCCCATAATGAATGATCCAAGAAGGAATACGATGTAGCCCCATGGGATGGAACCTCCTGTATACGCGATGCGTATATCAGAATAATGTACTACAATATAAGCTGCAAGATCATACAACAACAGACCTGCGACCATACACACAAGGGCACGCAACATGGTACTCTTATAACCATGCTTGTCAATCCATCTCCCAGCTACACTGCTGTTAAGCAGGTAGCCCAGGAAAAAGAAAAAGGATATCAGTGTAGTGAAGGTATTCTTTATATCTCCGGCATCACTGAGGAATGCTATCTTCAGCGGTCCCTGAAATTGGCCATTAATGGTCGTCAGGAAGCCGACGAGGAAATATACGAAAGTGAGAAAAATAAATGGTCCTACACTGTTATGACGCAACTGTTCCATAAGTCTATATGATGGTTTCCAATGTCTTCATAGCACCATTTTTTGCAATGGCTTCTACAAACTTGAGATATTGAACCTTGAAAACTTCAGAGGCTGCAAGATCGGTACTCTCAAATGGTGAGAGATGCAGGAACTCTACGGCATCGTCACTGGCAATAAGCTTCCTGTCGTTATCAGTGAGCCATGGCTCGGCTATCTCAAAAACAACACCATCATCATCCTTATGATACTTCAGGTAGTGACGGTAGGCAGCAAAAAGATAGGTCACACGTATGAGATCCTTACCATCGGCAATCATATGAATCAGGTTAGGCATTACATATACGGGGAACTTACTGACACCATCGAAACAAAGACGTGCCACCTGGTCGCTCACAGTGCGATTGGCAAAACGTTCGATAAGCGTCTGCTTATACTCATCAAGGTCGGTATTACCGGGAGCAGGTACATAAGGGGTAATATCTATATCCATGAAATCTCGCACAAACTTCACGATACGCTCGTCACGCATGGCTGCATCGACCTTACGATAACCACCTAAAAAAGATGGATATGAAAGAAGCGTATGACTGGCATTGAGAAGAGAAAGCTTCATATTCTCGTAAGCACTCACATCCTTACAGAACTCCACTCCTACTTTTTCCCAATCAGGACGGCCTGCAGCAAAATCATCCTCGACAACCCACTGTATGAAATCCTCTGCGTATACTGGTGCTTCGTCATGAGTGCCATTACGCTCATTCAAACGTTTAATATCCTCTGGCTTGGTAGCAGGAGTGATACGGTCGACCATGCTATTAGGGAATGTTACATGGGCCTTCAACCACTCGTAGAGATCTTTGTCCTGAGCCTCTATAAAAGTAGTGAACGAACAACAACAGGTGTCGCCATTGTGCTGAAGATTATCGCAAGAGAGGATAGTGATTTTACCGACACCAGCATCACGACGACGACGGAGACCCTCTGCTACATAGCCAAAGACTGTCATTGGGTGTTTCCAATCCTCAAGGTCGTGTTTGATCATCTCGTTCTCCAACATGAAGCGACCAGTCGACTTCTCCTGATTATATCCGCCCTCGGTAATTGTCAATGTGATAATCTTGATATTCGGATCTGCAATTTTATTGAGGATAGCTTCTTGATTGTTCATGCCCCAGTACAACTCCACGAGTGAACCGATGAGCCACGCTTGGTCCTTACCATCACGTCCGCATACGGTAAGCGTATATTCACCTTTCTGGTTATGAAGAGCTGTATAAAGGCGTTCTTCTTGAGGAAGTATCATGGCTCCACAGAGTCCCCAAGAACGCTGATCAGGATGCTGCTCCAATAGCAGGTTAGTCAGATACGCAAGATGAGCGCGATGAAAGTTCCCGACACCAAAATGAAGGATCCCTGTTTTAATGTTGGTGCGGTCATAAGTAAAAGTGTTAACATTAGTGTTCATAATAAATTGGTTTTAATTGTTTAACGTTGGTTTTTATATTTAAAATAAGTTATTAGGCTTAGAAAGTTCAAATTTAGATAAAAAAATGCGTTATGTCAAGGAAAATTTTATGCAAACGTTTCTGCAAACGTTTGAAAAAATTGGAAACGTTTGCATTGAGAGTCAACACTCCAAAAACTTTCTCCATAATTTCGATCTACTGGTTAAATGCTAAGATAAAAATATCTTTATACACGGCAATGCTACATACCATTCTCATAAGTCTACATTTTGAGGGGGTTAAATTAATAAGGTGGCTTAAAGCACGTTTTAGGATAAACGTATGTATGTTGGCTCTGACTCTTTTCCCTCAAAAGGGAAGAAGATTCAGGAATTATTGCCTTTTTTTATTCACATTGGCTTATATATCACGAATTTTATGTATATTTGCTACATTATCTATATGTAAATAAAGATTCAAGGCACCTATGAAGTATGTAACGATTAAAGATATCGCTAAAGAACTTGTGGTTTCTGTATCAACTGTTTCAAGGGCTCTTAACAATGATCCAAACATCAGTAAGGAAACCCGCGACATAATCATCAGCACAGCCCACAGAATGGGTTATCGAAGAAATCCTGTTGCCTTGAGCCTCAAGAACGGCAACACCAAGACCATTGGTGTGCTGGTACCAGAGATGGCAACACCTTATGCAGCACGTGTGATCGAAGGTATTCAAAACGTATGCTATGAGAAGAACTACAAAGTGCTCATTGCTTCTGCAAGTGAAGACTGGGAAAAGGAACGCATGAACCTGGAGGTTATGAACCAATTCATGATCGACGGCATCATTGTCTGTCTATGTAACTATCATAAAAACACCGATATCTTTCAAAAGGTCATGGATCGTGGTGTACCAGTTGTCTTCTACGATCGCATCCCCTATGGCATCAAGGCACCAGAAGTGGTCATCGACGATGAGACTAAGGCATTCTTTTTGGTCGAGCATCTCATCCGCTCTGGAAGGAAACATATTGCTTACATTGGTGCCAACAGCAGCGTAGTTTATAATTCGGTATTACGACACAACGGATACATAGAAGCCATCAAACGTTATGGTTTGCAATATAATGCCCGTATTGACACCGAAGCAGAAGGCTTATCCTACTTTTCTGGTGCTGCATCCGTAGACCGAATCCTGAAAGAAAAATTCGATGCGATATTTGCTTTCACCGACACACTGGCCATAGGAGCTATGAACAGACTGAAATCACTGGGAAGAAAAATTCCTAAAGACATCGCCATAGCAGGTTTCTCCGGCACAGAGCTGAGCACCATAGTATCACCACAGTTGACTACGGTGGAGCCACCGCAGTTTGAAATGGGACAGGAAGCTGCAAGGCTGGTCATCAAACATATCGATAACGTTTCCTCAGCAACAGAGAAAATCGTTGTTGATGCCAATATCATATATCGCGACTCAACTGAAAACTATTGAAACCTCAGGAAAAGACGGAACTGGTTGATACATTGTTCGCCTCACAGAATGAATTGAGGCTTACATCCAGATTGTTGAAATACTGGCGAATGAGAGATTCTTTCTCCAACGGGTTTAAATGCTTCTTCATTATTTTACGCGTTTAGACCGAAGTGAGCGTGTAGGCAAATATAGGCTTTTAATTTTCCAATAGAATACCTGAGCGCTTTTTGGGGGCTCTTCCGTGTAAACTTTTTGAGTAGCAGCACTCAACGACAAATTTATTGAAGTGGAAAGTTACGGGCGTTCTGACCAATACCACCCCCATTTTAATTCATTTTTTTTATTGATAGGATTAAACCTTTTTATCATACTCTCGTCATAACATAAAATCGACACAGTAATTTAACTATACTTCAACTAAATCAGAAGGAATTAGTTTGTAAGATCAGGATGATTTGAAGCGTCTGCTAAGTGATTAGCGGGCGCTTTACATTGGTATGACGGGCATGTTATACATCTGTGTGTGAAAGTCCAGGCTCAGTAGAAATTTACACTTGCTTATTGACGCTACGTGTTGACTCTAAGAGTGCATGTTTATCATAGTTTACATATATTTTTTTGGCAGGTTAATCCTTTTTTTATACCTTTACCCCATTAAACGAAAAACAACTTAAACCTAATCATTAAAAGATGACTAATCAACAACAAATTGTAGAGTGCGTCCCTAATTTTAGCGAGGGTCGCAACATGCAAGTAATCAAACAAATTACAGATCAGATTGAGCGCATTAAGGGTGTTAAACTATTAGATGTAGACCCAGGTGAAGCCACCAATAGAACGGT
>CAMQBP010000124.1 GCA_946999025.1 uncultured Prevotella sp.
TTCCGTGGTGGCTACTGAATCATGACAATACACATAATGTGTTCTTCACCCTGCTATTGGGTTTATGGGCTTTAATGGCTGTCGAGAGATTGAAGCTAACCCCATCTGCCCAGTGCTTTGCAGTGGGAATGTTGGCGGTTATTTCCACTTGTCTACATGCGGATTATGAGTGGCATGGAGTGTTCCTCATCGTATTCTTCTACCTGTTCCGTAACCGATGGGCATTGATGGCAATGTTTACCATCCCTGTTATGGAAGAATATGGGATGTTGGGGTATATAGTGGATCTGACTTTGTTGGCTGCTTATAATGGAGAACGAGGATTTATCACAGGGCAATACGCAAAGTATGGTGTCTACATATTTTACTCTGGGCACATGTGTGTCATTTGGCTTCTGTGGCTTTATTTACAGATTTAATAGAAATAAAAGCCATATCCTCAAAACCCAATAAGATAATTTAAAAAAAGATGTGTGACATTTTCTATTTATGGTGAAGTGTAACTTCAATCGGAATCTTATAACTTTATACCTACGTATTTAATAGCCTTCCATACATTACTATAGGAAGGACCTTGTTCACCATAAGAGATTGCCCGTTCTAAAGCGTCTTTTAATTTTCCATTATTGCATAAATCTTCAACCCATTTAGGGTTTCTTAAAAAATCATTCGTTTTTTCAAAGCGTTCAACATATTTGACTAATTCATCAACAACAGCCTTTGAAGTACCGAAAAATCTATTTGTTTTTAAATAATGTAATAGGAACCAGTATTCTATTGAAGGTTGGCTATCACATAATATAACCCGTTTGCTTTTCTCATATTTTTTCTTAAGTGCTATTAATCTTGCTTTTTCGGCATCATTCCATGTGGAAACATCTGCATCAAAGATAACAACAGCAATTCCTTCATTTGAAAGGACTTGAATGATGCGCTTTTCTAAAGTAGTAATATTTTCATTACCAAAAAACCTTGGACGAATTTTAATTTTTAAATTGAAATGGAATTGTAGATGTGAGAAATACCACCTTTCTGTCAATCCTGCACCTATTATGACAGCACGTCCATGCCTTTGCCGCCTTATTGCCTCTTTTCGTGCCATAATTTTAATTCTGAATGTTAGGTAATGCACCAAACACACCATTTCTGTATGACCTTTGAAAAGAACTAATTTTATTTAGCCCCTTAAACTCTACTAACGAATACAAACGTGAGTTTCCATCTTCTTCCTTTTCTGTGAACCAAACGGAATCTTTTCTCAGAAGATCATCAACTGTATTTAGTAGAGGATCATAGTGTGATGTAACTAACATTTGACTATGACTTTGGACTTTAAGAAATTGTTCAATTATAAATTCCACCAAATCTGGATGCAAAGAGGACTCTATCTCATCTATGGACAGGAAGTTGTTTCCTTTGATACATTCGTAAATAGCAGCTTCTATACCAAAAGTACGTCGTGTACCCTCGCTTTGTAAAGAGTTAGGCAAAGTGTATTTCTCTATCCCACGCAGATTTTTTACCGTATGTTCAAATTCGGTTTTAAATCTGTCAAAAACAGCATCAGCAAGCAGTTTTTCCTTTGTGAATTTGGGTATTTGCTTATCCTCAATTATTGCGTTGCGCATAAATCCAGGCATTGGGACGGATTCTTTTTCTGTGGTTATGTCAGTAATATTGAAATCTGCTCTATGGATAAAATTCAATAGATATTTCTTTAACTCATTATCATTTAGCATTTTCCCTCCAGCATATTCAAACATTTGAGTTTTAGGTTCTATCATAGGCAAGATGCCGGACTTCATCCAATTAATAGCCGAATCAATGTATGGTAAGGTACAATTAACTTGATTTCGTGCAGCAAAAAAAGACATATTAGACAAACATCTTAGCGTAAGTTCTTCTACAACGGCTTGACTCACTTTTATAACAGATGCATTAAACCTAATTATCGACTGTCCATTTTGCAAGTCTCGGCTGAATAGCATAGTTGGTTGAACAGTTTTATAAAAGAAGAGCTTTTCAGATATGACTTTTTTCTCGTCTAACAAAAGAGTATACCAATATTTTATGCCGTCAACAAAAAACTTCAATTCAAAAGAAGAGGGTTCTATTGGCGTTTCTGTATCTAAAAGGAAGGGAACTGCATCGGTTGACTGGTCTAAGTCTTCTTTTCTTTCAAACCAGAATTCATGTAAAAAGTCTAGTGCCGATAAAAGATTCGATTTCCCACTTGCATTTGCACCATAAATCAATGCTAAACGAAGCAATCTAACTCCTGGGACCACTTCTACAACTTGGCAGTCCTCAAAAGTATTATCTTTTGTCGCTTCAAAGCTCAATATGACTTCATCTCGAAAAGACAAAAAGTTTCTAATTTTTAATTCCTGTACCATGTACTATGATTTTTATGGGTACAAAGGTACAAATAAATTTGGAATAAAAAATAAAAGAAGCACATATAACGGTTTCATAATTAAATTTGGCTTAAAATACGACAAAATGTCATATAAAAACAACTATTATGGTATAAATAATTCCAGATTGTGTCAAACGTAGCAATTAGATATGACATAGACGTATCGTAATTAGATAGAACGTTTGGATACTGTGATTTTAGTTTTAAAGTTAGACTATATTAGACTAAAACTACATGTAAAATAGAAAATAACAGTGATTTTATTTCATCTGGCATACTCTTTGTCCTGTAATCAACGGCATAATAAAATACCCCTGAAAAGGACAGGGAATAAAAATTCATGGGAGAAAAACAAAAATTTAAAATTTTAAGTATTGACGGAGGAGGTATCAGGGGAATTATTCCTGCAAAAATTCTCTATCATCTCGAAGAAGAAGCAATTTATAGATATGGGACGGATGCCCGATTGTGCGATTTCTTTGACTTAGTATGTGGCACAAGTACTGGTGGTATTATAGCTATTGGTATAGCTCTTGGTATGACCGCCAAAGATATTCTTAAACTCTACCAAGAAAACGCCAAAAGAATCTTTCCCCATAAGAGTTTGTGGCAAGCCTTTATCAAAAACGAGCCATTCTATAGGAAGGAAGCTTTAGAGAAACTACTTGCTGAGAACTTCAATTCATTTGACTATCGGACAAATGACGCTCGCATCTACCACTGTAAGACGCGTCTTTGTATCCCCACCTATGACCTTGACAAAGGTGAGCAACATGTGTTTAAGACTGATCATCTTCCCAACTATCTAAGGGAT
Source organism: uncultured Prevotella sp. (assembly GCA_946999025.1). GTDB lineage: Bacteria > Bacteroidota > Bacteroidia > Bacteroidales > Bacteroidaceae > Prevotella. Next base: position 3,234 of record CAMQBP010000124.1, read on the forward strand.
TGTCACATTCCTGTTGTAAATGCTGCTCTTGCAACGGCAGCGGCACCAGTATATTTCTCGCCACATAGTTTCAATTTTAAAGACTTGAATTCTGTCAACCGAAATGATTATATCAACAATGTTGATGGTGGAGTATTAGCAAATAATCCTACATTGCTTGGACTTACGGAAGCCGTATACTGCATTGGCATTCCATTGGAAAATATCGAAATACTGTCACTTGGAACTGGCACTTTCAATCTTAAAGACCGTACAATCGACAAAAGGAAAGGCGTACGTTATTGGTTGTGCCCGAACAGGCAAAAAAGCATACGTATTTACGAAGTCATGTCATCTGGACAGTCAGTCTATATTGATAACACTATGAAATTAATGTGTCATGGCGCAGGATACGACCAAAAAGGACGTTTTATCTATCGTAGAATACAAGAGAAATTGGAAGAAAATATACCGATGGATGCAACAGATAAGAATTCACTCGACCGACTAGCCAATATTGGTCAGAACTTATTCAAGAAGAATGTCGACCTCATAAAACCTTTTATTCAGGATAAAATAGAACCATATAATCATAACATAATTAAATAAATACGTATGGCAAACTTAGATTCAAATTTTCAAGAGTTTTTCAGTGAACTCCAGATCACTGACACAAAGCGCCAAAAGATGATTGCCTCACACAACAATCTTCGTCAGAAGATAAAGAATCATTTTAAAGCGAATCATCCAGAGTATAAGCCTTCGTTTTACATTCAAGGCTCCTACAAGATGGGAACTACAATCCGTACAAAGGAAGACGAGTGCGACTTAGACGATGGTTGTTACTTTATCCCTAAACCAAATGTGACAGCCAACACTTTACAGGGGTGGGTGAAGGAGGCTGTGGAAGGAATCACGGATGCTTCTCCTTTGCATAAGAATAAATGTATCCGTGTTCAATATACAGCAGGATACCACATTGACCTACCTGTATATCGAAAGGACACCAACAGCGATGAGGAACATCCTGAGTTGGCCGTTCGTCACAAAGGCTACGAGTTGAGCGACCCTCGGGAGGTTGTGGTTTGGTTTCAAGGGAAAAAGAGTGGCAATGATGTACTAGTACATCTCGTATCCTACCTTAAGTCATGGACTGATACGGTTAGAGGGTTTATGCCTCCCGGTCTTGCTATGACAATTCTGGCAAGCAATAACCAGAAAAAGCATGAAGGGCGTGACGACATCGCTCTTCGCGATACTTTAAAAGCAATAAAATCAGCTCTCAATACCAGTTTCATTTGCATTGTCCCAGCCACGCCCTTTGATAATCTCTTTGAAAATTACGATGCAGACCGTAAGCAAAAGTTCCTAAACGAACTTGATAAATTTATCGAAGACGCAGATAAGGCTATCGAAGAAAAGAATAAACTTAAAGCCAGTAAACTGTGGCGAAAACACCTTGGGGAAAGATTTCCTTTGGCAGAAGATGAGGTCGATGAAACTATGAATCGCCTTGAAAGCCTCCGAGTTATTGGACAACAGATAACGGCAGGAATTGCTACTACAGCAAAAAGTGGTACCATCCACGCTTTCGAAGGGGTCAAAAACATAGCACACTCAAATTATGGTCAAGAAGAAGATATATGAACGCCCAATACATAGGGAGCAATCCAATTATTATCTTCTTGTCCATGAGAAGACTATGTTAGAGAATAGCTACGACTTCATCGATTGTAATATAAAAGCAGAGAAAGGAAATCAACTACTTGTGGTATTTGGCCATTATAATCAAACAGGAGTTAATTATTCCTATAAAATAGTATATGATGGGTATAACCCTCCTAAAGTTTGGATACTATCACCCAATTTAGTAACAGATCCTCCACATATTTATGAGGACAAGAGCCTCTGTCTTTATTACCCGAAGGAACAACCATGGAAATATGGCAGGAGCAGCCTTTACAGCCACATTATTCCATGGACCCATGAATGGATTCTTTTTTACGAGATATGGAAGATTACTGGTGTATGGGAACATCCTGAAATTAATCATGGATTGTCTTCAAAAGTATGATATGTTGGTTGATTATGTACAAGGCGAGATTGAGCCAACCTAAAATGGAACAAGCTAAAGATGGTGACAGATTCATCTATAATTGCTTAACTAAATAATGCATGACAAGAGATGTTACTTTAACGGAGTTAGTAAAGCAGACGCAGATGCTTGGAGCGACGGGTGTTCAAGTAAGTACGCCATAAGCGGTAGTGTAATTTCAACTGTGTCAAGGCTCTAATCCTTTATATTTCACCTCGTCTGGATGACACGATTTTTAATCGTGTTGGCCAGATGAGGAGCCTTTCTTCCGAGGAAACATACATAATCTCAAAACGTTCTCCAAATTTTATTGCCAATTGTTGTGATATCTGGGCCCAGTTGGCAAGTGGCATGGTCCACTTTTCACGTATGTTTCGGTATGCCAGATACACAAGTTTTTCGAGAGAAGTATCGGAGGGAAACCCCCTTTGTTTTTTGTTACCTTACGTACTTGTCTATGGTATCCTTCAACGGTGTTAGTGGTGTATATCAACCATAACCTAAACTTGCAATATCTATTTTACTTATAATGCTTATAATGGTTTGACAATTCCAAGATGTTGCAAATGGTAATCAGTCTTTCCGTACCGACTGTTTCCGAACAAGACTCTATGCGGTATTGATTATTTACTCGCACCGACTCTCGACCAGCCTTATCTCCAATCAACGTTTCGTAGTGAAGTGCAGCGAAGCGATACTAGTCTTCTGTGCTGTCAAACGATTCCATGAGGTTCAGGACTTTGATGTACTTCCGTACAATCTGAGGCTGGAAGCAATATTTCTATACTTGGCCCTGCCTTCATAGAAC
>CAMQBP010000125.1 GCA_946999025.1 uncultured Prevotella sp.
GAATCTCCTAAATATTTGTAACATTTAAGTATAAAAAATAAAGAAGCAGGGACTTTCCTGCTTCTACAAAATAAGGCTGGCCCTATAGGAAAAGGGGTTAGCCTTTAAGTTCTTGTTTTAAGAATTTTGGGGTGTATCCCTTACTGCTTTTGGCCACTTCTTCAGGCGTTCCCGTGGTTAAAACCATGCCGCCGCCACGTCCACCCTCTGGTCCCATGTCAATGATGTAATCGGCCAACTTGATGACATCCAGGTTGTGTTCGATGATGATAACCGTGTTACCACGATCAACCAACTGCTGAAGCACGTCCATCAAGATGCGGATGTCCTCGAAATGCAATCCAGTGGTTGGCTCATCGAGGATATACAGCGTCTTTCCAGTGTCACGTTTGGATAATTCGGTAGCCAACTTCACCCGCTGACTCTCACCGCCCGAAAGGGTAGTGGAGGGCTGTCCCAGTTTGATGTAGCCTAAGCCAACGTCCTGAATGGTTTTGATTTTGTGTAGAATGTTAGGCACGGCATCGAAAAATTCTACCGCCTGATTGATGGTCATGTCCAGCACGTCGGCAATACTTTTGCCTTTATATCTCACTTCAAGTGTCTCGCGGTTGTAGCGTTTTCCATGGCAAACCTCGCACGGCACCATCACATCGGGCAGAAAATTCATTTCTATCGTCTTGTAACCATTGCCACCGCAGGCCTCACATCGTCCACCTTTCACGTTAAACGAGAAGCGCCCAGGTTTGTAACCCCGTATTTTAGCCTCGGGTAGGTTGACGAAGAGCGACCGGATGTCGCTGAACACGCCCGTGTAGGTGGCTGGGTTGCTGCGAGGAGTTCGCCCTAACGGACTTTGATCTACATCCACCACCTTATCTATATAGTCGATGCCTTCTATCGAATTGTACGGCATTGGCTTTTTCAGCGAGCGATAAAAATGCTTCGACAGTATGGGCTGCAGCGTTTCGTTGATGAGGGTAGACTTGCCAGAGCCAGACACGCCGGTGACGACAATGAGTTTTCCAAGCGGAAACTCCACGTCAATATCCTTCAAGTTGTTACCTTTTGCCCCCTTTATCCAAATGCTTTTGCCGTTGCCCTCACGCCGTTTCGCTGGTATCTCAATAGCTCGCTTGCCATTTAGATAATCGGCCGTGATGGTATGTTGCCGGAGCATTTGCTTCGGAGTGCCTTGAAAAACCACCTCACCCCCTTTGCGTCCAGCCTTTGGGCCAATGTCTATAATGTAGTCGGCAGCTAACATCATGTCTTTATCGTGTTCCACGACAATGACAGAGTTGCCCATGTCGCGCAATTCTTTTAGTGAGTGGATGAGTCGTTCGTTATCTCTTTGGTGCAAACCAATGCTGGGTTCGTCGAGAATGTACAGCACATTGACCAGTTGTGAGCCAATTTGAGTGGCCAGTCTGATGCGCTGGCTCTCGCCTCCGGACAAAGAGGCAGACGCGCGGTTGAGTGAAAGATAGTCGAGACCAACTTCAAGTAAGAAGCTCACGCGTGCTCTCAATTCTTTCACTATCTCTGTGGCAATGGCCCTTTGCTGATTGTCCAGATGTTCCTCCACATGGTCGAGCCACTCTTTCAGTTCAGTGATGTCGAGGTTGGCAATCTCTGAAATGTTTCGATTCCATAGCTTGTACGACAGAGATTCTCGCTTGAGCCTCATGCCGTTGCATTCGGGGCAAGTGGTTGTGGCAAGAAATTGGTCAGCCCATTTTTGTCCGGCTGTCGAATCATCATTCTCCATGACCGTACGCAGGTATTTGATGATGCCTTCAAAAGTCACAAAATAGTCACTGCTGGTACGAACTAAATCTTTGGAAATTTTGATGTTTTCAAGGCTCCCGTAAAGTATTTCGTCAACCACATCCTGCGGTATGTCTTTGAATGGAGTCTTGAGCGTTAAGTCGTATTTGTGCAAGATGGCATCGATTTGCCAGAATATCATCTGGTTCTTGTATTTGCCCAATGGGACGATAGCACCATCATGTATACTGAGTTTGTCATTCGGGATGACTTTTGAAAGATCAATCTCGTTGACATAGCCCAAACCTTTGCAATGCTCACAGGCACCCTCTGGCGAGTTGAAAGAAAAGATGTTGGGGGCGGGTTCACCGTATGAAATGCCGCTGACGGGGTCCATCAGCCGTTTGGAGAAATTGCGTATTTCGCCCGTTTCTTTGTCCATAATCATGATGACACCGTCGCCTTGCTTCATGGCTATCTGCACTGTTTTCTTTAGTCGCTCATCATCTTTGCCACGCACCTGCAACTTGTCGATCACCACCTCAATGTTGTGGTTCTTATATCGGTCAACCCTCATGCCGCGAACAATCTCCTTGATTTCTCCATCTACCCGCATGTAGAGATAGCCTTTGCGCCGCATACTGTCGAAGAGTTCGCGATAGTGACCTTTTCTTTGCCTGACCAAGGGAGACAAAATGTAGATGCGCCTGTCCGCATAGTCGTTGAGAATCATCTCAATAACCTTCTCTTCGGTGTATTTTATCATTTTTTCACCCGACAGATAGCTGTATGCCGTACCGGCTCGGGCATAGAGAAGGCGCAGGTAGTCGTATATTTCGGTGGTCGTACCAACGGTAGAACGGGGATTTTTGTTGGTGGTTTTCTGCTCAATGCTGATGACAGGAGACAGTCCTGTGATTTTATCTACGTCGGGTCTTTCCAGGTTGCCGAGGAAGTTTCTGGCGTATGCCGAGAACGTTTCGATATACCTTCGTTGGCCTTCGGCAAAAATGGTGTCGAATGCCAAGGATGATTTTCCTGAACCTGATAAGCCTGTAATAACGGTGAGTGCATTGCGTGGAATCTCTACATCGATGTTCTTAAGATTGTGTACGCGCGCACCCCATATATTGATCTTTTCGTCTTCGCGAGTCATTTGTATCCTGTTGCTTCCTAAATTGTTTTATTTACCCATCTTGGTGCCACCATCTTCATTGTATCCTCTCAATAAATTCACGTCTGTTTTGATGTTGAAGGTTCTTCCGTCGGCACCCTTTGCTTTGACTAAACAGAAGTAAACGCCTTGCTTCACGTCTTTGCCTTGGAACTTTCCATCCCAACCATCGGCTGGATTTGTCCACTCGAATAGCTTTTGTCCCCATCGGTTGAAAATGTATGCCTTGAACTCTGTCAGACTTTGCCAACCGTCTTTGGCTTTATAGATGTCATTGATGCCATCACCATTAGGTGAAAAAGCATTAGGCATTTCCAACTTACTTTCTGAAATAGCAACAGTTATCGGTGATGCATCAGCCCAATATTCCTCCGTATACTTCACCGAGTCGGTGCCATGAGTGAAGATGGCGTAGAGCACAACTCGATGCGAACCCGCCTTGGTGAAGGTCACTTCAGTATCTTGTTCGTAGCGTATGAGATATGGTTTCTCGTCACCTTCAAGGGTAAATCGCCATTCGTAATAAGCGTTCCAGTCGCCTTGGTTCGCTACATTTGCAGAAAATTTGGCCTGTAAAGGTGCTGAACCACTAAATTCGGTGACCGCCTCACTCGTTTCGCCATCTACGGTTGTGAAGATAGCAGATGGACTTATCGTGGGTGTTTCTTGTGCCATCATGTGCAAAGAGGTTAGCAGCATGAGAATGAATAAGGCTGTCTTAATTTTCATTTTTGATTCGTTTTGAATAACAAGGATAGTGGAATCCGAAGACAAAGATAGTAAAAGATTCATGACTAATAGTGAGGTGTTGAATATTTTTTTGTATTTTTGCAGTTAAATAAGGATGAAAACAATGAACATGAAGCCTGTATTTAAAAATATATTACTTGCAGTTTTAATGCTTTTCAGCATTGAAGCCATTGCGCAAGTTAACCAATGGCGTGACATTTATGAAGCCAAGAAGAAAGATACCGTATTCGGTATTGCACGAAAATATGGTGTTTCCGTTCCCGATTTGATGGATGCTAATCCTGAAATGAAAGAGGAAGGATATGAGTTGAAGAAGGGGGATACCGTCTTCATACCATTTGTTAAGAAACAGTCTACTGCGACAACTGGCTCGATCAAGGCACAAACACCTTCGTCAAAAGCATCTGCCAAATCGCAATCGGTTAGCAATATGGACATCACCAAGCGTGCCATTCGCATTGGTGTGATGCTCCCTTTGCACGATGTTGATGGTGATGGTCGCAGAATGGTGGAGTATTATCGTGGTTTGTTGCTGGCTTGTGATGACTTGAAGGCAAAAGGCATTTCAACCGATATCCATGCGTGGAATGTTCCAATTGATGTTGATATCCGCCAAACTTTGCTGGATCCGAATGCCAAAAGTTGTGACATTATTTTCGGTCCGTTATACACCAAGCAAGTAAAACATCTGGGAGATTTTTGCAAGAAGTTTGGAATTAAAATGGTCATTCCGTTCTCTATCGAAGGTGGTGAGGTGTCCAACAACCCTCAGATATTCCAAATATATCAGTCGGCAGACAGTCAAGCGCAAGACGCTATACGTGCTTACCTGGATCGTTTTCCTAACCATCATCCGGTATTCATTGACTGCAATGATGCTGCGAGTACAAAAGGCATCTTCACTTTTCCGTTGAGAAAGCAGTTAGAAGCCAAAGGCATCAAGTATAACATCACCAACTTGAAGTCGAGCGAGGAAGCTTTTGCAAAGTCGTTCAGCTTGTCAAAGCCTAATGTTGTCATTCTGAATACTGGGCGTTCACCCGAATTGAACGTGGCGTTGGCAAAGATTGATGGGCTGAAGGCAGCCAACCCCGCATTGTCGGTGGCGTTGTTTGGCTACACAGAGTGGCTGATGTATACGAAAGTGTATTTCGATTACTTCTGCAAGTATGAAACTTATATACCGACAGTTGCTTATTATAATGCGCTCTCTCCTCAAACCAAGCGGATTGAATACAAGTATCGACAGTGGTTTAAGGAAGAGATGCAAGGCGCTCTTCCACGATTTGCACTGACTGGTTACGATCAGGCAAGTTATTTTTGTCAAGGACTTCATCGATATGGCATGAACTTCTCAGGAAGCAAAGCGGAGAATATGCATACGCCATTGCAAACTCCATTACATTTCAGGCAGGTCGCTAACGGTGGCAGGCAGAATGCCAATTTCATGTTGATTCATTATAAGAACAACCGAACCATCGAGAGTATCACTTATTAATGAATTGTTTTTGAAAGATTTTTAAATGAAAAAGTCGGTATTTTCTCTACTGTTCATCTTGTTTCCTTTGTGGCTTTTTGCCCAGGTAGGCAACTATCGTAACGAGTTTGCTGTGGGCGTTAATGGCGGCTATGTTCTCAGTAATGCCGGCTTTGTACCCAAAGTCACGCAAGGCTTACATGGTGGTATGACGGGAGGACTCACGTTGCGTTATACATCAGAGAAGTACTTCAAGACCATTTGTTCCATTTATGCCGAGGTGAACTATACACAAGGTGGATGGAAAGAAAACATAGTTGACTTGAAAGATCAACCAGTTGTGAACGGTGAAACAGGCCTCACCGAAGAATATAGCAGAACCATCAATTATATACAAGTACCCATCTTTGCTCATTTGGCATGGGGAAAAGAGGGCAGGGGCTTTCAATTTTTCTTTCAAGCTGGTCCTCAGTTCGGTTATATGCTGAATGAAAATACCAGCCTAAACTTTGACTTGGACCATGCAAACCTGAATGATAGAGCCAATAAAGAGACGACCCAATACAAAATGCCTGTGGAACACAAGTTTGATTATGGCATTGTAGCGGGAATCGGAGTGGAGTATTCGTTGCCTAAGCTGGGGCATCTTTTGCTTGATGCGCGTTATTATTATGGTTTGGCAAATATCTATGGTGATACCAAGAGAGATTATTTTGCCAAGTCCAACTTGTCTAATATCGTCGTAAAGCTATCTTATCTTTTTGATATAACTAAAACCAATTTAAAAAAATAAATCTATGTTTGAAAATCAACCTAAAGGCCTTTTTGCTTTGGCACTGGCCAACACTGGCGAGCGATTTGGTTATTACACCATGATTGCCGTGTTTGTATTGTTTTTAAGAGCTAACTT
>CAMQBP010000126.1 GCA_946999025.1 uncultured Prevotella sp.
TTTCTGTAAGAATACACTTGTCACTCTACCAGTTTCTCGCACAACCTGCGTTGCAAAACGCGGGCATCGAGGACAGACATCTCGCTGCTCATTACGGCAAATGCCAGGTCGTGTCCATTGCTTCCACGGCAATATCCCGCCAGCGAACTGATGCCATAAGGATGGGACAGGGTACCAGTCTTGGCGTGAATCTTGCCCCGTGTCTTTGGTCCTGTCATCTCATGAGCCAACGAACCATCAACGCCAGCTATCGCCAAGTTCTGCATGAGCATGGCATGAATATTCTTATCCTGATAGCCATACACGAGAATCGCCGTCAACGCTTGGGGAGAAAGATGATTGTGGATACACAAACCACACCCATCGTGTACAACCAATGAGGTATCGGCCATGCCGAGATCTTCCCTTAAAAACTTTCTAAGATATTCTACCCCTGTAGCTGTTGGGGCGGCTTGCGTGTTAATACGGTTGCCAATGGTGTACAGCAGTGCGGTAGACTGGGTGTTGGAACTGTTCTTCCACATGCGCTTAACAATGCGATGGATGGGAGTACCGTATCTGTAAATAACCTTTGAATCAGCAGGCATTGTACCCAACACCACCTGACTGTCAGCGAAAGTGATACCCTGAGTGCGCATCACACTCTTCAAACTCTTCATCACTCGAGGCGCACCTTTGTAAAACAAACCGTATCGACTGAAAGATAAATCCCAAGGATACCAATGCTCTTCGCTTTTAACAGGTTCCTGTATCACAAGATCAACATAGATCTTGCCATTCACCTTGTTGATTCCTCTCTTCTTTGCTGCCTGCCCAAATCGCACAAGCTCCTGTTCGTTGAGCTGTGGATCCAGGCTTCCCTTGAAGGTCAGGTCGCCCTGAAGGACACCATTAGACACCTTTCCCCGCTGATACAAGCCTGTAATATAACGATAATCGCTGCCCAAAAGATGAATACCTGCCACGCCAGAAAGCAACTTCAAGCACGACGCCGAAGGCTGTGTCAAGGTCTCTTGGTAGCCATATACGGGCTTATCCGCAGTAAGGTCGTACACATGAAAGGCAAACTTACCCTGCACCCTGGGGTCTTGTGCGAATGCTGCCAACCGAGAACGCAGGCTATCGTCAATAGCTATATCGACTTGCTTTTCTTTTGTTTCTTTCCGATGCTTATCACCACAAGCCATGAACAGCAGCACGATACCCATCAAAACCATCAACGAAGTTGGCGCAACCGCCATCTTTCTAAAGATTTTCCTCATAGACTGCAAAGGTAATCATTTCTTTCCTAAACAACTTATCACCAAGGAAAGAATGAAAACCGCCCAGGTACTCATCTACTCAAACGTGATTTCACCGAAGAAATCGGGACGATGGAAATCAGGTTTCTCGATGTTGATTGGGCTCCACGACAGGAAATGCGGTTTCTTCAAGGCGTCACCACACTTGTAAAAGTTGGCACGGATGGTCTTCCCACTCAAGGATTTGATGTCATGCATGAAGAAAGTCTTGAGCGGTATGATGAAAGCCATCTGCCAATCATAAGGCCCTTTGAGTTCTTCAAAAGGTCGACGACCAAGCGATGACCAGCGGTCAACCTGGTCTAATACCGCCTGAGGCGCCAACGTTCTGCCTTCTCTTCCTTTGCCACATCCTACCAAGATGGTTCCTCCACAATTGCATTCTATATTATAATAGGTGCCATCATCGGCAGGTTGTGAGAAAAACTCGCAACAAGAATCTTCCCACACGCGCCCATTATCATGAGGAGCCACTGCGCGAATGGAGTCCTCTTTCACACGATAATGCAAGAAGATAGCACGGTCACTATAAGCAATCCGAAAGACTACCTGTGGCGTATAGGGATATTTCTCGGCCCAGTTGGCATGATCAATGACATGATATTCTACCCCCTCCTCATCCATCATAGAAGGAATGATGGCTGCGGCATAAGGATGCTGTTTGAGTTTTTTTACTGTTAGTTTTTCCATGACAGATTTATTGATTCAGACAAGTACGGATGAAGGACAGCATTTCGGGTTCATGAGCGCAAACACGACGGAACAAACACAACTGATTCTGCGTGCGCACCAAATTATGTTTGTCGTAGTTGATCTTATAATAGGTATCACCATTGATGTAATCGGCCAGAAACCTCACGCACTGCATGTACGGGAAAAGCTTGGCGGCATACGGCAGATTCTCTATTTCGATGGGTTCCAAGAAGCGTTGAGCCGACTCAAGATAGCCCCTCGTGAACGCCTCGAAGATGTCCATCCGGAAGTCTATCTGGTCAAATTCTTTTGAATCTTCGGCTACGGTATTGGCACCTGTGCGCAGGAAATCGCCGTAATCGGAGAACACGAAGCTGGGCATCACCGTATCCAAATCGATGACACACAGCACCTTTCCATCCTGGTCGAACATCATGTTGTTCACCTTGGTGTCACAATGACAGATGCGTTTCTTCAATTTTCCCTCGCGATACAAGCGTTCGGCCTTGCACATCTCCTCGGCATACTCATCCAGTTCGTCCAAGATGGGCTGCACCTCTGCCACTCTTCCCACCTTATCTTCGGCTACGGCTTCGCGCAATTGGCGCATGCGCAGCTCCATGTTGTGGAAATCGGGAATAGTTTCGCCCAACTGTTCAGGCACGTCCACCAGCATCGACTCGAAGTTTCCAAAGGCCTTTCCGGCATGATAAGAGTATTCAGGATTGACGGTTTCATAGGTTTTGGCATCAGGAATGAACAAAGAGAGCCGCCAATACTGCCCTTCATCATCCTTGTAATAAGTCTTTCCTTCAGCCGTTTGGACAAATCGCAGCACCTTTCTGTCCAAGTCGTCCTCACCCTTTTCTTCCAGTTTTTGGCGGATATGCGCCGTCACCACCTCTATGTTGCGCTGCAACAGGTCTACATCCGTAAAGATGGCATCGTTGATGCGTTGCAACACATAGTCAGGAGTGTCCTGATTTTGTGTCACCACTCGATACGTATCGTTAATCAGACCATTGCCCAAAGGCAATATGCGGTCTACCGTCCCCACGGTTTCAAAGTGAGAAACAATCTGTTTAAGTTGTTCATTTTCCATGCATCTTGTTGTTTGAGCGTTGATTTTTTCAATAGATACGGCACATTCCAAGACCGTTCCATTGTCTCCTGTTCATGATCGTAATAGATACCGCAAAAATAAAGAATTATTCTCAAACGACAAAATGCGATGGCTAAGAAGATGCTTGTTGCATCTTATGGAGCCACTTGCCGCTGAACAATCGGTACAAGAAGATACAACCCCGGAAGGCCAATTCAATGGCCATGGCTGTCCAAACGCCCGCCAGTCCATACTGAGGAGCCAGCATGGCGGCCAAGGTAAGGCGCACGCACCACATGGACAGCAGGTTCATCAAGGCCGGTTTCAGGGTATCACCAGCCCCAACGCACACACTGTAAACAACGATGGCAGCGGCGAAGAAGGGTTCGGCGAAGGCTTCGATGCGCAGGCTCTGGATGCCCAGCACGCGGATTTCCTCTACCGGTGTGAGCACACCAATCATCTCCGGAGCGAAGATGTACATCAGTATACCCATGAAAGCCATGACGCCCATGCCCAGCCACACCGTCATGTGGGCGAAGCTCTTGCAGATGTCATAGCGCCTGGCACCCGCACTCTGCCCCACCAACGTGGTTGCTGCCTCACCGATACCATATCCCGGCATGTAGCAAAGGCTCTCGGCGGTGATGGCGAAAGTATTGGCGGCGATGGACACCTTACCCAAAGGTGCCACGATGATAATGCTGACAATCTGCGCCCCACTCATCAAAATGGATTGGGCAGCCATAGGCGCACCTATCTTCAAGGCGTTCGTGACGTAGTTTGACATCCATCTGAAAGGACCCTCATCTTGCTTCAAAGCCAAAATCTTGTTGCGGAAGATGGCGAAGTAAGCCTGCATCACCGAACCTATGAGATAGGCAGTTGCGGTTCCAAAAGCCGCTCCCAACACCCCTAAATGCAAGATGTAGATGAAAAAATAATTAAAGCACACGTCCATGATGCACATGCCCACACTCATCATACTGGGTATTTGCATGTTGCCCGAGCATTTGAGCATGGCGCCTGTGAGGTTGGCCAGTTGGATGAAAGGCATGGCCAAGGCAAACACCAGGAAGTAGAGCGAGGCATCGTGTGCGATGTCTTCCGTTCCGCCCAACCAATAAGGCAATGGCTGATAAATAAACAGTGCAATGATCGCAATAACCACACTTAACAGAAGACAACAGATGAGTCCATGCCTGAACACTTGTCGTGCTTTCACAAAGTCGTTGGCTCCGATGAAATGGGCTACCTGCACGGAGAAGCCCATGGATGCCGAAGCGGTGATGCTGCCCAACAACCAGGTAGTACTTTCGACCAAACCAATTGATGCTGACGGATTGGTTCCCAAATGTCCCACCATCGATGCGTCGATGAAGAACATCAGTACGGTGGTGATTTGGGCAAGAATAGACGGAATACTCAACTGTACTATCAAGTTGAGTTTCTCACCATTCGTCATGCTCCTACCCTCACGAATGCTGGCCAGCAGTGCATCTGTCTTGGTTGTTGAAAACATCTCGTTTAATTCTGTGATACAGATAGCGCCAGCCGAAGACAAGGAAGGTTTACTTACTTTGTTGAGGCGCAGCCTATCTGTTGCAAAGATAGCGCAAGCCGAAGACAAAGAAAGTTTACTTGCTTTGTTGAGGCGAAGCCTATCTTCTGCAAAGATAGCGCAAGCCGAGTGCAAAGAAAGTTTACCTGCTTTGTTGAGGCGCAGCCTATCTTTTGCAAAGGTACGGATTATAATTTGTTTTGGGTGAGATTTTTCAGAATATCCTTTACGATTATGCCCCATATATCAACACATCGCCCAGCGAGGCGGAACGTGATAAACCACACCCCCACGTTGTTCGATAAAATGACAATAAAAAGGAACGTAAGAATGTGAAATCTAGAAAAAATCAATAGGCTTATGGTAGGCAAGCGGTCAACATTTTCGGTAATAAAACTTCATTTTTGAAGCAAAATCATTCGTTTCATCCAATTAGTAGGGTCACTTTGCTGCGCAATAGGTACCAGATTGCAGTGTAAAAGCATGCTTATTGAGTCTCAAGAGCAATGCTTTTGTGCATAAGGGCAGCGAAAACTTATTGAATAGTCCACTAATAATCCTCAATTTACTGACATTCAACAATTTACAAAACTATCTTATTTTTGGCGTATTTTCGACCAGGCCAGAGGTTGATGATTTAGAAGCAAATTATAGAAGGCTTGTTGTCAAGAATATTTCCACTATTCATCATTCTTTTCTGGTGCCATTGCCCGTTCAACCACAACGGCGCAGGGTGCATCAGCAAACGAGCAGATGGAGAAAACAAGACATAAAAAAAGCGATTCACCTCTTCAGTGTAATCGCTCCTTGTCATATTGCTTTCTTTCTATAATCTCTCAAAAAGGGAAGTATTTTTGTTTCTCTCACGCCCCTCCCCCGGCGTAGCCAGTGCAGCACTTGGCTGCGACTAGGCTTTTCATCCAATCCTAAACAATCTTTTACCTAACCTTCTCCAACGCTTATCATGTGGTTGGAGCCTTTTACTATTGAAGATTTCTCCTTACTAACAACCTTAAACTTTACCTTAACTAAACCTATTTTCGTCTATCCTAAAACACTTTTACCTTGACTAAACCTATCTTCTGTCTATCCTAAATCTTATTTACCTTGACTAATACCTCTTCTGTGTCTATCCTAAAATCTTTTACCTTAACCAATACCTCTTCGATGTTATCCTGTGTCAAACCTTCTCTTTACCGACTAATACCTGATATCTTCATCTTTTACCTTTGGTTCTAATACCTATGATATCTCTCAAATTTTCAATTGAATCAATTTGTTTTCGAACGTCTCCCGACATCCTTTTTGTCTCATTGACGTTGCAAAGATACTGCTGTTTCCGCACACAACCAAGAAAC
>CAMQBP010000127.1 GCA_946999025.1 uncultured Prevotella sp.
GGATTTGGTTGCACTGTATGCCGGTGCTGGCCCTAATCCCTTGGTTCCAGCAATGGATGACACCACGGCAATGTGGCCTCCCCCATGCACTGCCATATATCTGTAGGCTGCTCCCACCATCCTGACGAACCCCATGCCATTGGTGTTTACCGTGTTCAGCTCTATATCTTCCTCAAGCTCTTGATTGATTTTTCCGACACCTGACACATGCAAATATAAGTCTACGCCACCCATGCACTCAATTAAATCGAGCAACTGGGCAGGAGCATCATCGCTACATACATCAATTTTGGCTGTATGGATGGTTGAAGCGCGAGCTTGCGAGCCATTACTTACGGAGAAATTACGATGAAGGGTTTCTTCTCTCCACTTGTTCAAAACATTGATACGTCGGGCCGCTATCCCGACAATCCAGCCGGCATCATAAAAGAGTTGCGCCAGTTCTTTCCCCATTCCTGATGAGGCTCCCATGATAATTACTTTGTTCATGATGACAAATATATGACAGATTACTTAAAAAAACGAAGTATTTCATGACATTATGGATAAAATTAAGTATATTTGCATTCAGTAATCAAAACTTTATCTCTATGAAAGATTTTTTCAAATATGTTGGAGCAACAGTCGTAGGACTGATCGTTTTTGGACTGATTGTGGTGATTTTTGGCACGATGAGTATAGTAGGTTTGATATCATCTGCGCAAGCTACTCAAAATGTTAGCAAAAACTCCGTTCTTGTTTTAAATCTTTCAGGTAGTTTGGCTGAACAAGGTAGTGATGATGTTTGGGGAATGCTCACCGGAAACGAACTTGGTTCCGTAGGGCTTGACGATATTCTTTCTGCCATCAAAAAAGCAAAAAATAATGACAGAATCAAAGGAATCTATATAGAGTCGGGTATATTTTTGGCTAATTATGCCAGTAGACAAGAGATAAGAAATGCACTCTTAGACTTCAAAAAGAGCGGCAAAAAAATCATTGCTTACGGCGACAACTACACTCAGGGCAACTACTATCTGGCCTCTGTAGCTGACAAGGTTTTTCTGAATCCACGAGGCATGATTGATTGGCACGGCATTGGCGCTCAACCAATGTTTGTGAAAGATTTGCTGAAAAAAGTCGGTATACAGTATCAAGTCGTCAAAGTTGGAAAATACAAGAGTGCCACAGAAATGTACATCGCCGACAAGATGAGCGATCCCAGCCGTGAGCAAACGCAGGCTTACATTGACGGTATTTGGTCAGACGTGCTCAAGGCAGTGAGTGACAGCAGGAAAATCAACGTGGATAAGTTGAACCAATATGCTGACAGCTTGATTACTTTCAGCAACCCAAAGGACTATGTGGATGCTAAACTGGTGGATGGCTTGCTTTATACCAACCAGGTGAAGGACGAAGTAAAGAAGATGTTCGGACTCGACAAGGATGATCCAGTCAACCAAGTGGGCATCACAGACATGCGTAGTGTCAAGGAAGAGAGCGAAGGAGAGGAGGTTGCGGTGTATTATGCATACGGCTCTATCGTCGACAATCCGGTGACTGGCAGCATGTTTGGAGCTGAACACATGATTGTAGGTTCGGAAGTTTGCAAGGATTTGGAGGCTTTGGCAGAAGATGATGACGTGAAAGCAGTTGTTCTTAGAATCAACTCAGGCGGCGGAAGTGCATACGCTTCAGAGCAGATGTGGAATCAGGTTGAGCAACTGAAGAAGAAGAAACCCGTTGTGGTTTCGATGGGTGATATGGCTGCATCAGGCGGATATTACATGGGTTGCAATGCCAATTGGATTGTAGCGCAGCCCACCACGCTTACGGGCAGCATCGGTATTTTTGCCATGATACCAGACATGAGTCAGTTGCTTACACAAAAATTGGGAATCAAGTTTGATGAAGTGAAGACCAATAAGAATTCTACGTTTGGCTCGTCAGCACGACCACTGAACGCAGAAGAAATCGGTTACCTCGCAAGATACATCGATCGGGGATACGCTCTCTTCCGCCAACGCGTGGCTGACGGACGCAAATTGTCTGTCAATCAAGTTGAGGCTATCGCTCAAGGGCACGTCTTCGTAGGACGAGATGCTTTGAAAATCAAACTGGTAGACGAATTAGGTGGTCTGGATAAAGCGGTTGAAAAAGCTGCAAAGCTGGCTAAACTCGAAGAGTTTTACACGCAAGACTATCCTGCAAAGGCAAGTTGGATGGACCAATTGACGGGTGCCATGAGCGGCGGCAACTATCTTGACGAGCAATTACGAGCCACATTAGGCGAATATTATGAGCCCTTCATGTTGCTCAAGACAATGAATCAGCAAAACATGATTCAAGCTCGCATACCATTTTATCTGAACATCAGATAATCCAGAACATCAAGACCACGTTCTTAACTCGCATCAACACAGCGGCCATTAAACATGATGACCCGCTGTACGAGTAAGACTCAATGTAATGAATGAGGACAGAAGGAGATTATATAAAGATTAACGAATGGCTGCTGCCACTGAGTTGGCTGTATGGAATTGGTGTGAGGTTGCGCAATCAAATGTTTGAAATGGGCATCCTGAAAGAGCAGACATACGATATTCCTATCATCTCCGTTGGCAACATGACTGTGGGTGGAACGGGAAAAACACCGCATGTTGAATACCTGGTTCGCCTCCTTGGTGACAGGATGAAAGTGGGTGTGCTGTCAAGAGGCTATAAACGAAAAAGCAAAGGCTATGTATTGGCGCGCGAAGATTCAACCATGCAGGAAATTGGGGATGAGCCGTTCCAGATGAAATCCAAATTCCCCAACATCTTTGTCGCTGTGGATGCGAACAGAAGGAGGGGCATTGAGAACTTGACATCTGATGCAGAAACGAAAGATGTTGATGTGATCATCCTGGACGATGCTTACCAACATCGCTATGTAAAGCCAGGAATCAACATTTTGCTGGTAGACTATCATCGGTTCATCATGAACGACCAACTGTTGCCAGCCGGTCGTCTACGCGAGCCATTGAGTGGGAAAAATCGAGCAGATGTGGTCATCGTGACCAAATGTCCCAAAGACTTAAAGCCGATGGAGTTTCGGGTTTTGACCAAAAACATGGACCTCTACCCTTTTCAGTCACTGTTCTTTACGACGATTAAATATGGTAGTTTGCAACCAATCTTTGGCGGACCAACTCGTACTCTCCATACCATTAAGAATACAAACGTACTTTTGGTGACGGGCATCGCTTCGCCCAAGCAAATGTATGAAGACCTGAAACACCATTGTCAGCAAATTCATCCATTAAAATTTGCTGATCACCACCTGTTCACAAGGAAAGACATTGACAAACTAAATGCACAATTTGAGGCAATCAAGTCACCGAAAATTGTCATCACAACCGAAAAAGATGCCACGCGACTGGTTGCTGTAGACGGCCTCTCTGACCAAGTCAAGAATGCTATTTATTCATTACCAATACAAATAAGTTTTCTTCAAAACGATGAAGAAGCATTCAACCATAAAATCATTAGTTATGTACGAAAAAATTCAAGAAACAGCATCCTGGTTGAAAGAAAGGATGACAACAAGTCCAAAGACAGCAATCATCCTGGGAACCGGGTTAGGACAATTAGCTTCAGAGATAACAGATAGTTACGAATTCGCCTATACTGACATTCCAAACTTCCCCCTGTCCACGGTGGAAGGTCATTCTGGCAAACTTATTTTTGGCAAGTTGGGAGGTAAGGACATCATGGCTATGCAAGGCCGATTTCACTATTATGAAGGTTATGACATGAAAGAAGTAACCTTCCCAGAGCGTATCATGTACGAACTGGGCATTGAAACTTTGTTTGTTTCCAATGCCTCGGGAGGAGTGAATCCCGACTTTAAAATTGGAGATTTAATGATCATCGACGATCATATCAACTTCTTCCCAGAGCATCCACTCCATGGAAAGAACTTCCCAACAGGCCCAAGATTCCCTGATATGCACGAGGCCTATGACAGACAACTGAGAACTCTGGCTGACAAAATTGCCAAAGAAAAAAGTATCAGAGTGGTTCATGGTGTATACGTTGGCGTACAGGGACCGACTTTTGAAACACCTGCAGAATACAGAATGTATCATCGTTTAGGGGGTGACGCAGTAGGAATGAGCACCGTACCCGAAGTCATTGTGGCTCGTCACTGTGGCATCAAGGTGTTTGGAATGAGCATCATAACCGATTTAGGAATAGAGGGACAACCCGTCGAAGTTTCTCATGAAGAGGTTCAGGCTGCTGCGAACAAAGCTCAACCGCTGATGACTGCAATCATGAGCGAAATCATCAAGAGAAGTTAAGGCATACTCACCGCAAGCTGATGAGTGAGTTGACAAGGCGTATCCACGCTCTCACGTTTCTAAAACAATCAATGGGTATTCCTGTCAACTCACCTTGTAATCAATAAACTTTACAGTTAATTACCACTCAAGCGAATGACAGACATTTCAAAACTGGGTGAATTCAAACTCATTGATCACCTCACAAAAGACATCCAATTACAGAACCAATCAACAAAACTTGGTGTTGGTGACGATTGTGCCGTGATGCACTATCCTGATAAAGAGGTACTGATGACTACTGACATGCTGATGGAAGGCGTTCATTTTGACCTCACCTACATCGACATGCAACATCTTGGCTACAAGTCAGCCATGGTGAATATCAGCGATGTATTTGCCATGAACGGAACACCTAAGCAGTTGTTGGTGAGCTTAGCCATTGACAAAAGGTTCAAGGTTGAAGACATGGAGGCTTTTTATAGCGGCCTGCAAATGGCCTGTAATAAATGGCATGTGGACATTGTGGGAGGCGACACAACGTCCTCACGCACGGGTATGGCCATCAGTATTACCTGTATTGGGGAAGCAAAAAAGGAAGACATCGTCTATCGCAGCGGCGCAAAAGACACTGACCTGATTTGCGTCAGCGGTGATTTAGGTGCAGCCTATATGGGATTGATGTTGTTAGAGCGTGAGAAAGATGTATATTACCAGCAGACAGATGAACTCAACAAGAAGCTTAAAGCAGCGCAAAAGGAACAAGACAATCAACTTGTAGAACACCTAAAGAAGAAACTTAGCGAGCTTGGTAACTTCCAACCAGACTTTGCAGGGAAAGAGTATCTGCTGCAAAGGCAATTGCAAACAGAGGCAAGAGGCGACATCATAGAAAAGCTCCAGACAGCCAACATCCACCCCACTGCCATGATTGACATCTCTGATGGATTGAGCAGTGAACTGCTACATATATGCAAACAAAGCAAATGCGGATGTAGAATTTATGAGAAGAACCTGCCAATTGACTACCAAACAGCCGTCATGGCAGAAGAACTGAACATGAACGTCACGACTTGTGCGTTGAATGGCGGCGAAGACTATGAACTGCTTTTCACCGTTCCCATCACCGATCATGAAAAGATACAGCAGATAGAAGGCGTGCGAATGATTGGACATATCACCAAAGAATCACTAGGAGCACAACTAATCACACGCGACAATCAGGAATTTACACTACGGGCTCAGGGGTGGAATCCGCTATAAATGAACTCTTTGTGTGTGTGCTGGCCATCAAAAACGGTTCTGATGACAGACGCATATCTGCACTTTCATCGCGTGTTCTCTTTGTTAACAAATATTAATCCGTATCATTTTTTCAAGAAATGTTTCGATGATTAGATAATATTTCTTACCTTTGCAACCGCAAAAGCAATGGTGCCATAGCTCAGTTGGTAGAGCAAAGGACTGAAAATCCTTGTGTCCCCGGTTCGATTCCTGGTGGTACCACAGTAAAAAGGTTGCAAATAAAAAGTCCTGAACAAGTGTTCAGGACTTTTTATTTGCACCTACTTGTTCGGTCGTATGCTCATCAACAACACGATTTTAGCGGGTCAGTCGTAAAACCCAGTTGCAACCCTATCCCCTCATGCACATAATTTCATAAGCCTGTAAAGGAAGAAAGGAATATCCGTTA
>CAMQBP010000128.1 GCA_946999025.1 uncultured Prevotella sp.
AGGTTCTCCATAGACGGGATATCCGTACCCTCCAAGGGTATACCATCCAACACCCACAGCGGCTCTTGCGTGCCATTGATGGATGCAGTACCACGAATTCGTATCTTCACTGGTGCGCCCGGTGCGCCCGAACTGCTTACTGTAGACAGTCCGGCTATCTGTCCTGCCAAGGCTTGGTCGATGTTCTTCACCGCTCCAACGGCCTTGTCAGAGATGTCAACGGTAGTGACTGCCGCCGTCAACTTGCGTCTGTCAATGCGCTGGTAACCCGTTACAACTACTTCGTTGATAGAATGTGCGTCGGGCATCAACACGATTTCATAATGGTTGACACCCGCCTTCAACTTAATGGTTTGCGTGGTGTAGCCAATATAACTAACGGTTATCTCTTTTGTTGACTTATCAACAGGTAGCTTAAACTTACCTTCATAGTCGGTAATGGTACCACTACTGACCTTACCACTACCCTTGCTGATGGTGGCTCCAATAAGCGGTTCGTCCTTTATATCACCGTCCGTCACGGTTCCGGTGATGATTCTTTCTTGTGCAAAGCCTTGCAAGGCGCATAGCATCAGAAAGAGGATTGTATAGATTTTCTTCATCTTGATTGTGTTATTATACTTATTTTGTTAGGCCCAAGCCTGTCTGTATACGCAAAATCATATCCTCATAATGGAGGCGTGCCGCCAAGTTGGCACCACGCATACGTGTTTTCAATAGCTTCATCACACGAATCATCTCGCCACGCTTCAGACTCAAGGCATCGCTGTTGCGGCTCACCTGTCCATTGGTGAGCATGACTTTCCTGGACTTACTGCTCAAATAATTGTCACGCTCACAAGCCAAATGCCGTTGAGCATCTGCGAACATGTCGGCTTCATACAGTTTTTTGTTAATCTTCACCCCTTCATTTTCAGCCGCCGCAGTAATCAAAGCGTCAATAAAACTCTTCTGAAGATTGCGCTCCAACAAGTCGGGTGACTTGCCCGAAAGAGTAGATTTGAAGATGTGGCGATGCAACATATCCATGAAAGTGGCTGCGGTGAAGGCCGCCTTACCATTTTCATATTCGTTCTCATACATGCGGATGATACGCTCATTGTTCAGCAAATCCCACAGAATATAGTTCTGTTGATTTTTCAACATGTAGTTGGGTTGTTGCTCTTCGACACCCAATGGTGTCTTACGCTGTATGTAGGTCAGCTTGGAAAGCGGGGTGTCAAACAGCCATTTGGGATGGGTTAGCACCTCATCCAGCAAGAACTGCAGAGCCTCACGCTGCTTGCTTTTCTCGACAAAGTGGAACGATGTCTGCCCGTCACCAACCGTGAGGTTCTCCAAGTACATGCCACCAATATTGGCCATGACATGATACAGGTACAGGCTCCATTGATAAATCACCGCCGAATAAAGGTTGGAAGCCTCGTCGTAGTCTTGCCCGGGTTCGCCGGTGGTGGTCCACTTGACGATGTTGGGCATGATGCGCTTGAGGTTGGCAATGCCATACCGAGCCGATTTCACGGCATCATCACCCAAATCTTCGCTCAAGGCACGTGGGTCGATGGCTGTTCGTTGCGGCTGCGCCTCCATGTACTTGTACAACTTGCCCGTATGTTTTTTCAAGAAATCGTTCAGCTCCTTCTTCTCATTCGTTCCCTTTGGATACCAGCGATAGGCCCACTCAATGGCCATAAGGTCGTAAGGACCGATGTTGGGCGACATCACTTTCACCCCATCACCCGGCTGGGCGACATAGTTAAAGCGAGCATAGTCCATGATGGATGCCGACGTTCCGCCCATTCGCGCGGTAAAACTTGCCGACCGAAGGGAATCGGTAGGATAAGCGTTAGACGCAATCATATTATGCCGAAGACCCAAAGAGTGGCCAACCTCGTGGCACGCTACGAAGCGCACCGCGTCGCCAATGAGCGCTTCGGGCAGTCGCAAGGAGCGTGCTTCGGGGTTCTGTGCGCCCGTTTGCACCATGATCCATTCGCTGATGAGCGACTGCACATTGTGCCACCAGATGATGTCTGCCTCTAATATCTCACCCGTTCGGGGGTCGATAACCGATGGCCCCATGGCGTTGGCCTTGGTTGATGCGGAATAGGTCAGCACCGAATAGCCCATGTCGTCGCCCACCTGAGCCAAACTATCTGTATAGTCGAACACCTGCACCGCATTCTTGAAGCCGGCCCGTTCGAAAGCTTTATTCCAGTCGGTCATACCTTTCTTTATATAGGGGCGCAAATGTTTGGGTACGGCCTGGTCGATATAAAAAACGATGGGAGTTTGCGGTTCTACGAGTTCACCACGCATATAGGCGGCGGTATCGGAAGGAACAAGCCGCCAGCGCGTCACATAGTGCTTGTGTTCCACCTTGTGTTGATAATCGTCGTAACGAAGGTTTGACGTGGTAAAGAAGCCCACACGGGCATCTTCCTCACGCCCTTGCATGGGATATTGGGGCAAGAGCGACAACGAAGAGCTCACCACCACCGTGACATTCACCTTACTGTTGCCCTCGTGAACCGTAGTAGTTAACTCTGATGTGGCTGTCACATTGTTCTTAAAAGCCTTGACATCGAGTATGCGCGACAAGTCAGTGGTGGGGCTGGTGCCCAGATTGATGTTGTTGAACACGTCGTTCAAACAGTTCTGCTTACCGTTGTACAAGTCGTTCACCTTCACGATAAGCGTGGAAGAGTCGCTTGGTACGGCCTCAATCTTCAAGCTGGCGAGGATGGGATCGATGTAATTGTCCTTCACCGACCGTGCCATAGCTGCATATACGGGCACTTCGGGCGTGACGCGTTGTTGGCGAATAAGCAACCGTTTCTGCTTCTTCGCCCATTCCAACCGCACGGTTTGGTTCTCATAGTTGATGCCTTTGTTCACTCCCGATTCGTTTAATTCAGAGGGAACCTGCTGCAATCGGTTCACCACCAGGAACTCGCGTCCCATCAGTTTGGTGGGTATTTCATAATAAATGGTGTCACCTTTCTTGATGACATTAAAGACACCCTTCATCTCAACCGAGTCGCGACCCGTGAGACGTTTATAGGAAGAAATGGGCTTCTCTACCGGTTTCTTCTTTTTAGTGAATGGCCAAATATGAAAGGCTGCACGCATTTCCACGGGTGTGGTTGATAACATGAAACCTGCACAGATGATTAAGAATAATGATTTACCTTTATGACGAAAACAATTTTTAAGCATTAATTTGATAATTATTAAACAAAAATGAATCGAGAAACTGCTATCCTATTTACAAACTGCCTATTTACAGCTTTCGATTTATCTCAAACTTTCTGCTTGCAAAATTAAGCTTTTTCTTCCATAATGCCAAGAAAATTACCCTTAAAGAAACTTTTTCCTCCTTTCTCATGTGAGAGATCTACAGTTACTTGATGACATTCATTCGCCAAGTAATACCAAGGTCAAGTATGGAATGTTTGTCTTGCAGATAGCCAGCAGGATTGGTATTCTTACCAAAGCAATAACTATAGTTGGCATGTAGACGCACTTTCTTGTTTTTTAGTGGATAGTATTCTAATCCTGCACCAACGCGTGTGATTTCGGTTCCTTCATATAAAGCCAGATCAGCGCGAGGCTGGGCTTGCTCGACTGTCTTTTGATTGGATTCATCCAAGGGAGCAGATGCCTGGGGATTGGTGTCTACGCCTGCATGATTCACGTCGTAACTCGCCTTTGCCCAAAGGTTAACCTGTGGCGATGGCTGGTAATCAACACGAGCAGTCATGGAGCAATCCTTGAAAAGGAATGTCTGCCCCGTGGTGGCACGGTTCATGTAATCCACGTCTATTTGCAGATTGTCAGCCACATCGAACCGATTACCAAAAGAAAGGTAGTTGATAAATTTCCCTGGCGCATACTCCATGAAGTTGACAGACCAATCGGTGTGTAACATGCCATGGTTTCCATACCATATCAGGTTGTAGGCATACATCTCGGAAGATATTCCACTATTTCGCTTATACACTTTCTGGAACGGGCTTTCCACCATTTGCAAGAAGAATTGGTCTTTTTGGTTTGTGGTTTGATAACCCAGCCACACTCCCCACGCATAGCAGGGAAAGTTGTAACAGAATTCAAAGAGTTGAAAACAATCGATAGGAGCTGGATCAAACTCCCACGGTCCACATAGCACAGCCCACTTACCACCAGAGAGTGTCCAATTTTGGTTTGCGTGATAAGTAAGGAAGAGCCAGTCGGTAGCATCAAAGAATGTATATTCCTTGTTAATGCCATTCAGTCGTTGCCGATACTTAAAAGAAAACTTCGGGGAGATGTTACCATTGATGAGAATGTTGAAAATATTTCCCTTAAAACCTGTTTTATCATTGTTTTTCACACCGTCAACCGATTCACGTTGGTAGTCGGCTCGTGCTTCAACAGACAGGTTTACATGCCGAGACTCTTGCGCATAGAGCCCCATGCCATAGAAGGTCAGCAAAAGCAGATATATCTTTAATTTCATAGTAGGTTTAAACTAAACTTCATGCATGACAATTGCAAGTATCATGCTCCTTTTCTGAAAAGACGTGGCGGCATCAATAATTACTCGTTCGCAACAGTCCTTTTTTATTCCACAGACCATATACTTCACTCACGGTATCAGAAGTAATAAACGTTTTAAGTCTTTTCTTACTCATGAAATCAATCAAAGTAGAGAACTCTTCTTTGGTCAACACGATTTCCAACTGTATCTGCTTCTCATTAGAGTAGCCGCCTATCACCTCGTGCAGGGTCACACCACGATGAATGGTATGAACGACAAAATCCACTATTTTCTGATAATCTTTGGAAATGATATACACACGAGTCTTCGAATTGATATCCGACATAAAATGATTCAGAATCAACCCATTGAGCCATGTTCCAATTAAACCGATAATCACTAAACTGACTGGGTTAATTGCAAAAGCCGTACAACAAATAGCACCACCTGCTAACATCACGGCAGTACCGAGCTTAACATGGAGATACTTGTTGAAAATCTTCGCAAGAATATCCAGTCCACCCGTGGAAGCATTGATACTGAACAAGATACTTTGGGAGGCGCTCAGAATAAGAACGAAGCAGAGAAGGTCGAACCAAGGATTGGCAACGGCTTGTCCAGCGACGTAGGTGGTGAAGAGAGATTCGTGTATAGGAACGATGGAGGCAAGAAAATCAATCATCGGCCCCAATATCAACGCCGTATACACGGTCTTGGCTCCAAACTCATTGCCGATGAGCAGAAACGAAAGCACCAACAATATCGCATTAATAGTAAATATCACCGTACCCACAGACACAAAAGGCATCAACTTGGCGAGTACCAAGGACAACCCCGTAATAGAGCCAATGATGAGTTTACTGGGTATCAAGAAAAAGTACACACCCAAGGCAGCCACAAACATACCTGCCGTCATGACGACTAATTCAACCCAAAATTGACGCGTGCAGAGGATTCGTTTGATTCGACTCGGTGCATTTTTTAACTTCTCTGCGAAAGTCATTTCGCATTCCTGCTTGTTATTCATAATGCTTAAATTTAAAGGTTTCTGGTTAACTATGAGAACCACTATTGTTCCCGCTCGTTCCGTGTTTCTCTGCTGTCCCTCTTTCGAATTATAAGCGACAACGATTATTAAAACTGTGCAAATTTAATGCATTTTTATCAATACGCAAGTTTTTGGACTATTTTTTAGTTAAAAAATCTCCTCTCAAGGTAGAAAAACGAAACAAAAACCCTATTGAGCACAACAAATGCTGGTTATAAATAAAAGCAAACAATCTTGGATGACACGAAGGAAAGACAGAACCACAATTGACATCACTGCCCCTTCTATATACTGTCGAGCCAACAATCTCAACAATGGCTCAGTAGAAATTTCCTGGGGAATAATTTGTTATTTATCTTAATAATTCTGACCTTCGCATTATGGAAGAAAAAATGTTACGCACCTTGGCAACTCTTGTTTTGC
>CAMQBP010000129.1 GCA_946999025.1 uncultured Prevotella sp.
GAGAAATGAAGATGGCATTGGCTCTTTATCCTGTTTCCATGCAGCAGATTATGGACATCGCTGATTCTGGCAAGATTATGCCGCCAAAAGCTACTTGGTTTGAACCCAAACTACGTAGTGGCTTGGTGATTCACAAGCTGTCATGATATTAGACGAATACAAGACAATATCACAAAAAGTAGGCGAGGGATTTTACTCTGAGAAGAGGAGTAAATTCCTCGCCTTTGCGCATCATGTAACGTCAGAAGATGAAATAAAATCAATCCTGCTGGCGTACAAGAAAAAATATTATGACGCCCGACACTGCTGCTACGCGTATATGCTGGGGGCTGAACGTGTCAACTTCAGGGCGAATGATGACGGAGAGCCCTCGAGTACGGCAGGCAAACCGATACTGGGACAAATCAATGCCAACGAACTAACAGATATCTTGATTGTTGTAATCCGTTATTTTGGTGGCGTCAAACTCGGTACAAGTGGACTCATTGTCGCCTACCGGTCAGCTGCCGCGGCAGCCATTGAGGCATCAGAGATCGAGGTAAAACTGGTAGAAGAAACCATCACCTACACATTTGCCTATCCCATGATGAATCAGGTGATGAGAATAGTGAAAGATATGCAGCCTCGAATCGTTTCACAAACTTTTGACAACACCTGTAGTATCACGCTGGCCATCCGTCAATCAGAGGCCGAACGTTTGAAAAACGCACTTCACAAGCTGTCGTTTGAATGAAAAACAAGCCCACCGATAACAATCATAAATCCGGTGGCTCACATCCTGTCGACTTTGGTAGTCACATTCCTATGTTTTTTTCTAAAATAGAGTATCCATGTAATCAATCATGTAACGCTTATATAACAGCATTGACTTTGGCGGGCAATGTCATTGAGTTTGCGCTCTTATTTGCATGCAATTGGCTGGTAAAGTCAATGAGTTTGTAATGCGTTGACTGATTGGTCGTTTGAAGATATGTCTTCGTGATGTTCGTTGGGCCGAAAAGGCTGGCCACACGGCATTGAAAACTTGTTCTTATAACCGATTGGAAGAGCTGACGTGATGACGAGCTGCGCAATTATGAAAGAATTGGTTGAAAATCTAATTGATAAACAGAAAGAGTCAAAAAAATGTGCTATCTTTGCATAAGTTGGGCATCGTCTCAACAAAACAAGTAAACTTGCTTTGTGTTCGGCTTGCGCCAACTTTGCATAAATTGGGCATAGCTTCAACAAAACAAGTAAACTTGCTTTGTATTCGGCTCGCACCAACTTTGCATAAGTTGCGGCAGGTAATTTTAGAATAATTATGCTCCATTCAGGAGTGACTCAATAACAACAAGGTAATATATGGGTATTTTTGGTCTGTTCAATAAGAAGAAAAAAGAAACGCTGGATCAGGGTCTGGAGAAGACCAAGCAGAGTGTGTTCTCAAAGTTGTCACGTGCGGTTGCTGGCAAGTCTAAGGTCGATGACGAAGTACTGGACAACTTGGAAGAGGTGCTCGTCACATCAGATGTTGGTGTTGACACAACGCTGAAAATCATTGAACGTATTGAGCAAAGGGTGGCACGCGACAAGTATGTGTCTACCGCTGAACTCAACTCCATCTTGCGCGATGAGATTGCGGCCTTATTGGCTGAAAACAACTCTGAGGATCACGAGAATTGGGACTTACCAGCCGACCATCAACCGTATGTTATCTTGGTCGTTGGTGTCAATGGGGTTGGCAAAACCACAACCATCGGCAAGCTGGCTTATCAGTTTAAGGCATCGGGCAAGAAGGTATTCCTGGGAGCTGCCGACACCTATCGCGCAGCTGCTGTAGACCAAATCAAGATTTGGGGCGAAAGGGTAGGCGTGCCTGTGGTGAGTCAACAGATGGGAGCCGACCCGGCATCGGTGGCGTTTGATACGCTGCAAAGTGCAAAGGCCAATGGGGCCGATGTGGTGTTAATCGATACGGCCGGGCGCTTGCACAACAAAGTGGGCTTGATGAACGAATTGAAGAAAATCAAGGATGTGATGAAAAAAGTGCTGCCTCAGGCTCCTGACGAGGTGTTGCTCGTCTTGGATGGTAGCACGGGACAAAACGCTTTTGAGCAAGCAAAGCAGTTCTCTGCCGTCACACAGATTACCTCACTGGCCATTACCAAGCTGGATGGAACGGCGAAGGGGGGCGTGGTCATCGGTATCAGCGACCAACTGAAGGTGCCAGTGAAATATATCGGACTGGGTGAACAGATGGATGATTTGCAGCTGTTCAACAGACGAGAGTTCGTAGACAGTTTGTTCCATCACGAATCATAACGGAAAGTCCATAACTTTGAAGAAGAATCAGATAGACATCATTACGATGGGCTGCTCAAAGAATCTCGTTGACAGCGAGGCACTGATGAAGCAGTTTGAAGCGAATGGGTACGACTGCACGCACGACAGTGAGCAACCTGACGGTGAGATTGCTGTGATTAACACATGTGGATTTATCGAAT
Organism: uncultured Prevotella sp.; assembly: GCA_946999025.1. GTDB lineage: Bacteria > Bacteroidota > Bacteroidia > Bacteroidales > Bacteroidaceae > Prevotella. The sequence goes on from CAMQBP010000129.1 coordinate 2,487, forward strand.
CAGCTAAAGAGGAGAGTATCAATACGATACTTCAATTTGTTGAAGCGAAGAAAGAAGGTCGTCTAAACAAACTCTTTGTCATGGGTTGTCTCAGTGAACGCTATAAGGATGAGCTTGAGAAAGAGATTCCGGAGGTGGACAAATTCTATGGCAAGTTCAATTACAAGCAGCTGTTGTCCGATTTAGGAAAAGCAGAAATCAAGGCTTGCAACGGTCAGCGACATCTCACGACACCCGCTCATTATGCATACATCAAAATAGCGGAGGGCTGTGATCGCCACTGCGCCTATTGTGCCATTCCAATCATTACTGGCAAGCATGTCAGCCGACCGAAAGAAGAAATTCTGCAAGAGGTTCGTCACTTGGTGGCTGATGGGGTGAAAGAATTTCAAATCATCGCCCAAGAGTTGACTTATTATGGAGTAGATCTTGATGGCAAACGGCACATCGCTGACTTGATTAGAGAGATAGCTGACATGGAAGGTGTTGAGTGGATACGCTTGCATTATGCCTATCCAAACCAGTTTCCACTTGAGCTTTTGAACGTGATGAACGAGAAACAAAACGTCTGTAAGTATCTGGATATCGCGCTGCAGCATATCTCCGACTCGGTACTTGAGCGCATGCACAGGCATGTGAACAAGCAGGAAACCATGGATTTGATTCGCACCATCCGGGAAAAGGTGCCGGGCATTCATCTGCGCACCACGTTGATGGTTGGGTTTCCCGGCGAAACTGAGGATGATTTTCAGCAGTTGCTCGACTTTGTTCGATGGGCCCGATTTGAACGCATGGGGGCTTTCATGTATTCGGAAGAGGAGGGAACCTACGGTGCCAATCACTATGTAGACGACGTACCTGAAGACGTTAAGCAGCGAAGATTGGATGAGTTGATGGCGGTACAGCAGGAAATCAGTGCTGAGATAGAGGCCGCAAAGATAGGCTCAACCATGAAAGTAATCATTGACAGGAAGGAAAATGACTATTTTATCGGGCGTTCGGAATTTTGTTCCCCAGAGGTCGATCCCGAAATATTAATACAAGGTGGACAGAAGGCCGTGCAGATAGGTTCTTTTTATCAAGTGAAGATCACTGATGCCGAAGAGTTTGATTTGTACGGCGAGATTGTCTAAACATATACAGCAAGTTCCATGAATAACAAAGAGTTTATTGCAGAATTGTCACGACGTGCAGGCTATACGCAAGAACAGACGCAAAACTATGTCCGTACGCTCGTGGAAGAAATGACAAACATTCTTGGAGAGGGCGAATCGATTGCCATTCCTTCATTCGGTACTTTTGAAGTGAAAAAGCGGATGGAACGCATCCTGATGAATCCTTCAACAGGCAAGAAGATGTTGGTTCCTCCCAAATTGGTTCTTAGTTTCAGACCCATACCTTCCGTCAAAGAACAGTTGAAGAAAGGAGGCGAATCATGATAAAGATCACAGATTTGGCGAGCGTGTTGGAAGAACAGCACCAGCTATCGAAAAGTGAGGCCGAATTTTTCATCCCTTTGCTCGTAGACGTATTGACAACGGGCCTTAAAGCTGATAAACAAGTTAAGATTAAAGGACTTGGAACGTTCAAGGTGACATCCGTCAATGCCCGCGAGAGTGTGGATGTGAACACGGGTGAACGCATCATCATTGAGGGGAGAGAGAAGATTTCTTTCACGCCCGAACCAGTCTTAAGAGATAAGGTGAACAGTCCGTTTGAGCAGTTTGAGACGGTTACGGTGAGCGACGATGCCGATTTTTCGGAGATAGATGAACGTTATCAGCAGCTCGAAGAACAGGAAAACGATGACAGCAGCGCACCTGTGGAGACCGTTCTGTCTACGGAAGAAAAGCAGGTTGAAGTTGAAAAACAAGACGATTATCAAGAAAATCCATCACCTGAACCGTCCCACGAAACGGCATCTACTGTGAATGATGAGGTGTTGAATGACGACGATGCAGAGTCTCTCTCTGGCAACCTCATTGAGGATGGCGTGTTTGAGCAAGAAGTGATAGAGGTTCCGCCCATTGAAGAAACTCCTGTGGTTGATGACCAACCTGTCTTGGAAGAAGGAAATGTCACAGAAACAACAGACATTATATCGCAATCACCCATGAAGGAAAACGAAGAAAAAGAAGCACTTGAGTTAGCCGAACTGAATGAATTGAATGAAAAAAATCAACAGTTGCGTGCCAATTTGGCTCGAACTCAGCGAAATCAAAAGCTACTGATTGGTGCCGTATGTGCTTTGCTGTTAGTGGCGTGTCTTGGCGGTTATTATATCGGTAAGCAGTTTGCGGTTCGTGATAACAGAATAGAGCATTTGATGGCAGAGCTGCATGATGTTAAACAAGCTGCGCAAGGGAACGAAAACGTGGCTGGTGTTCAAAGCGAACCGACTTCCGAAAATGCGGCGGTAGATAGTGAGGGACAGGAAAATACGTCTGCTGCTAATCAGAGAGAGCAGTCAACAGAGCAGTCTGACAATGGTGTTCAAAATGAGAAACAAGAGAAGGATGCAGCCGCCAAGGTGGCATCTGAGAGCGCCAAGCGTGACCAGTCACATCAGAACAGCCAAACAATGGGCTCAAAATATGATTCGGATCCGAGGGTTAGAACGGGTGCCTATGTCATAACGGGTGTGGCACAAACCGTCACGGTGCGTAAAGGTCAGACCTTGACTTCTATCAGTAAAACTTACTTGGGGCCTGGCATGGAGTGCTACATAGAGGCTGTCAATGAGAAAAAGGAAGTGAAGGAGGGTGACCAAGTTAAAATTCCGGCATTGAAGTTAAAGAAAAAATCTAAATAATTCATCTTAATCATCACTATCAATGAGGAAACAGGCAGGCGTAATCATCACATTACTTTGTGTGTTGTCTGTTTTTGTAGGATGTTCAAGAGTGAGCAGAAAATTGCTTATTGATTATAATGCCGTTCGCAAATCTTGGGATAAAAAGCCTGCGTTCATTAGGTTTGTGAAAGTAATGTGTAAGTAAGCGACGTGCAAGAAAGTTTGTTTTAGTACGTTCATAGGTTGCTATCGTTTGACCAAACAAACTTTCTTGCACGATTTATGTACCCTCATGTCGCCCTCAGAGATGGACGTTGGTTGGTTTGTAGGATACTTCTTTTTAGTTTCGACGTTTGTTTTTCTCCCTTTTTCGCTTGTTCGAAAAGTTTGGATTGTAAGAAGCAGGGCGTTTGTTGTTTGTTCTTTGTGAACTTGCTTCATCTTTTCGGGAAGATGTTTTTGGGGGCTTTGGTGCATGAGAGAAAAGCTGTTCGATGAGTTCTGGTCTTCCTATCTTTCTCAACTCCCTTTCAATGCTCTTTCTTTCCTCGGGCTTGTACCAAAAGAAAAATTGTCGTTGGGCAAGTTTTTCGTTTGGTGTTTTGGCACAGTAAACGGGTTCCAACGTATAAGGGTCGTATCCCGTGTACCATGTTTCTGTGCTGACAGTCATGGGAGTAGGGGTGAAATCCT
>CAMQBP010000130.1 GCA_946999025.1 uncultured Prevotella sp.
TAACTGATGGATGTGGTTGTGATGTGTGCGCATAGCAAAATTCTTGTTGTTCATTGTGTTCTAAATATTGTTTGATGTTGGCAAATGTACGGAATTTTTTTGAAAGCAGCAGTGATTTCATCGCCAAACTCCCGTTAAATAAAAAAACGGAAAGATTCGAATTTATCTTTACAATAACCTCTTCAAAATTCGTCCGTAGGTGAGCAACACGCACACTGGCGTCAAATACGACTAAAATGAATAATTTTCATAAGTTGCTGATTGTTAGGTTAATACGCTATGTGATATCCGTTTTCTCATCGTCTTCACCTGAATTGTTGTTTAAAAACAATGCTTTTGAATGCCAAGATGCATGCTATTGACCGCCAAGATGCATGCTTTTGCTCACCAATGGCATGGGTATAACAGCACAAGTGATGCCGTTTGTCGCATTCTGGTCGTGTTTTTGGATTAAAAAACAGACTTTGATTCCTCTAAGGATGCATGTAAGGTGAGTACGTGCCTATCAATTTTTTCTATTTCGTCAGTTTTCATGTACCTTTTTATATGTATGTTTTTCTTACAAAACAGCTGAGCATGGCAAAGGACGACATCGCTGAAAATTTTACGAACCGCTTTGTTTCTCAATCATACACCGTCGTTCTTATGATAACGTGCTGGCTTGCTTCTCTGGCAAACGTATCTCACCATTGCTCGAAGGGACGGCCAACTTCTCTGCAATGTCATATAGAGATAAGAAAGGTAAAAGGGCAATCGTGTTGGTTTCGTTGCGTGTGGGTTGTTTCTGGGCGATAATTAAAGAATGGATAATTGATGTCTGTAAATGCGGATTTGTAATCGAGTAGGAGATAAACACCTATGATTAGTGTTTACCTCCTACACGATTTATGATTTAACAGCAATTTCCTTCCTTTTTAATGGCAGCTAAATGAGCGTAAAAAGGTGTTGTTTTGTTAAATATTTTCGTATTCAGGAATATGGTCTAAATATAAATATTTTTTATTTTCATAATCCATTTTGCAGCAATAAGAATCAATGCCGTTGCTGACAATGAGATAGTCGACATGCAGCAGGAAATTATAAGTGGATATTTGGTCGAACACCTTCTGTGTAATGGGGATGGATGGTGCCTTATATTCTATGATCATCCTGGGACGCAGGTGCGAATCGTACAAAACACTGTCGGCTCGCAGTGTTTTACCGGCCATGTTGAGTTGTATTTCATTAGCTAACAAGGTGGCAGGATAATGTTTGTGCTCTATTAAATAATGTATGAAATGCTGTCTCACCCATTCTTCTGGTGTAAGTGCGACATATCTCCTGCGGAGAATGTCGAAAATGGTGGGCTTGTCTTTCGTGCCGCCTAATTTTATTTGGCAATGGGGTAGGTTTAATGGATACATTTTAGTAATTTTGCATTCAGATACAAAGTTAATAAAAAAACAAGAAACAAAAAAGACCTGATAGAGATTACACGGTTCGTGATTGAAAAGCCAATTTGTATAGCTTTTTGTCATGCCCATCTTGTATCAAGTCTTTTGTAATGATGGCTAAAACAGGACCTACATACGATTCTATCATGCGTGACCTTCAGGCACGAAATTTTTCACCTATTTATATATTAATGGGGGAGGAGTCGTATTTTATCGATAAAATTTCAGATTATATCGCCGAAAATGTCCTGCAACCCGAAGAGCGTGACTTCAATCAAAACATAGTTTTCGGTTCTGACATCAATGCAGCACAGATTGTAGATCTGGCAAAGGGGTATCCAATGATGGCCGAATATCGGGTCGTCATCGTGAAAGAAGCGCAAAACTTGCGTGGAACTGACGTGATTGAAAAATATCTGAAAAATCCCGTAAAATCAACAATCTTAGTGCTTTGCCACAAAAATGGCACCATCGACAGACGAAAAAAACTGATTGGAAGGTCTGAAGCTTTGGGCGTAGTTTTTGAAAGTAAAAAGATGAGAGAGTCAGAACTGCCTTCTTTCATCGCTTCGTATCTGAAACAGAAAAATGTAACTATCGATTATAAGTCGACAGCGATGATTGCCGATCATATTGGATCGGATTTGAATCGGATGATTTCTGTTCTGGATAAATTGCTGATTTCACTTCCGGAAAACAATCGAGTGGTTGTGCCTGAAGTCATTGAAAAGCAAATTGGCGTGAGCAAAGATTTCAATGCTTTCGAGCTGAGAAATGCCTTGGTCAATCGGGATGTTTTCAAAGCCAATCAAATAATCAAATATTTTGACAATAATCCCAAAGCAGGATCTATCTATGCTTTTCTTCCTTTGCTCTTCAGTTATTTCCAAAACCTGATGATTGCCTATTATGCTCCCTCAAAAAATGAGAATGCTGTTGCACAATTTTTGGATCTAAGAGGAGGGTGGGCTGCACGTGATTATATCACAGGAATGAAAAATTATTCAGGTAAGAAAACCATGCAGATCATTGCTAAGTTTAGAGAAATTGATGCTAAAAGTAAAGGTATCAACAATCCCTACACATCGACAGGGGATCTCATGAAGGAACTCATTTTCTATATTCTTCACTGAAAAATACTCGTTTAGTTTCCCAAATTACATCAAAACAGGCACCTCCTATTAAACTTCAAAAAGCCTTTAATAACTTCAAATAGTCCTCTATCATCTCCAAATAACCCCTGAAATAACTTCAGATGTGGCTCTAATAACTTCAAATGAGCCTCTAATAGCTTCAAATGAGCCTCTAATAGCTTCAAATAGGCCCTTAATAGGGTAGCAATTTCCACCAAAAGAGGGTTTTTCGCATGCTTAAAAAGCTCTTTTTTGCCTAAAATAGACCCCATTTTAGCTTATTTTTATCTAGAATACAACTTTCATATTTCATGTTTTTTGCCGTTAAACCCAGACTGAATCAAGGTTTAACGCTTTTTAGTATGCTCATAATTCGCGTATTTTAGCGCGCACTATACCTTGGTTCAAAATATTGAAATTATGGCGATTTTTCGTCTTTCTATCATCAATAAATTTACGGTTAACTATTTTTGTGATTTAAAATAGTGAAAGATTATGTTCTTTTGAATTTGTAATTGTGAAATTAAAAGCGATAGCTTTCTGAAAATTCATAAATACATATAAAAATCACAACACGAAAACATGGTCTTAAAATGTAAATATTTAGATTTCATGTTTGATAATTATAAATATACAACAACAAGAACTTATCTTAAATCATTGATAATCAATCAAAATAAGTCTTTTCTTCTTCTGTTTTCTACAAATAACCATTGATTCCTACTTGATTTCATGGAATAGAGCCTGTACACAGTAGAAGAATAAACGATAATGCATTTATTCTCAGCTTTTTATAGTTTTTTGCTACATTTATACAAAGCTATCATTTAAGGATGTAATTTGCATTTGTATATATAAAGTTACGATATTACATTTATTTAGTGTTGTTTTATGAATATAAATATATAAATTTATTATTATTAAATGATAAATATGATATTGATTTGTTTGTTTTTTGATTTTTATTGTTTACCTTTGTAAAACCAAAGAGAATTGCATTTTTTTGGCCTACTTTATATTGAATGACGAATGAAATGAAAGATCGAATTAGACAATTGATGAATGCTCAGAACATGAATCAACAAACTTTTGCTGAGGCATTGGATATTTCACCTGCTTCATTGAGTAGCATTTTTAATGATCGTACAAAACCAACATTGAATCATATTGATGCTATCAAGAAGAAATTTCCAACTATTAATTTAGATTGGTTATTGTATGGCAATGGTCCTATGTTTATGGATGAATATACAGGTGATGTCGATAATCATGCAGTTTCGGCTTCTTCTGCTGAATCTGTTTTAAACTTCGATGACTCACCTTCTACTCCATCAGAGAGTAATGTTGTTCAACCGCAGTTAAGTTTTGTAGAGAAGCGTAATCAACTTCAACAAGTCGCTAATAACACTACGAAATATATTGACAATAATCCGCGTAAGATAAGCGAAATAAGAGTATTCTATGATGACCAAACATGGGAAACCTTTGTCCCTAAAAAATAAGCGTTTAGTGAGACATTTGCTGAACCATTTCAGTTAATTCGTTTATCGTTATTGTATACTCAGAATAAGCTTTTCTATTTTGTTCAATCTTTTAAAAGGGTGAACGATTATTGCTATAGGTGCTTTTATTTATTTTTTTCATTTGTGAGTGTGTTCTATTTGTGCTAACTTTGCACTTAATATAATAATGTGTTTCACGATTATTCAATTTAAATAGGTGTCTATAATAAAGCTGAGCTTAATCTTCATCCACGCAAACAAGGTTTATATGTAACTAAATCTATTACGCTTGCTGCTGTTAAAGATTTGCCCATAGCTTCCTATTTCAATACTATTATAACGAAATTGTTCAATGAGAAAGATTTGTGAAGATTTCCTTGTACAAACCACAGAGCAATTAAGCGATCGTCATTGGCTCATGCGATTGCGTTCATCATCGGCATTGCCTGAGATGCATCCAGGCCAATTCGTACAGGTTCATATTGACGATTCACCTACAACTTACTTGCGTCGGCCCATTTCCATTAACATGGTGGATTACGAACGCAATGAGATTTTATTGCTTGTGGCCGCAATAGGTGAAGGAACCCGTCATCTGGTGCGAAAGAAACCTGGTGAGAAGGTCAATTGTTTGTTACCTCTCGGAAATAGTTTTACTATGCCACGCTCTACTGATGAACGTTTCTTGCTCGTTGGAGGCGGTGTTGGAATTGCTCCAATGCTTTTCTTAGGTAAGCGATTGGTGGAGATGGGAGTGCGCCCTTCGTTCTTATTAGGGGCTCGAACCGCTGATGAATTGCTTGAAAAGGAAATGTTTAGTGAGTTTGGTGACCTATATCTCACCACGGAAGATGGTTCAGAAGGCGAGAAAGGTTATGTAACCAATCATTCCATTCTCAAGGAAAAACGATTCGACCGAATTGCCACCTGTGGACCCAAACCCATGATGATGTCGGTAGCACGCTATGCCAAACAGAACGACATAGAATGCGAAGTTTCGTTGGAGAATGATATGGCGTGCGGCTTGGGTGCCTGTCTTTGTTGTGTGGAAGATACTTCTGACGGCCATGTCTGCGTCTGTACAGAAGGTCCAGTGTTAAATATTAAGAAGTTATTATGGCAGCTCTAAATGTAAAAATAAATGACATTGAGTTTAAGAATCCAATCTTAACCGCTTCGGGTACTTTCGGGTATGGTCTCGAGTTTGCCGATTTAGTACCATTGAATCAGCTTGGTGGCATCATAGTCAAGGGTACAACTCTCCATCCTCGTCAAGGAAACAAGTATCCACGAATGGCCGAAACGCCGCATGGCATGCTCAACTGTGTGGGATTACAGAATAAGGGTGTAGACTATTTCTGCTCAGAAATCTATCCAAAGATTAAGGATATCGACACCCACATGATTGTCAATGTCAGTGGAAACACGCCCGATGATTATGCCGAATGTGCGGCCCGTATCGATGCTCTGGACAAGATTCCGGCCATCGAACTCAATATCTCCTGTCCTAATGTTAAGGAGGGCGGCATGGCTTTTGGCGTATCTTGTGCCGGAGCCGCAGCGGTTGTCAAAGCAGTTCGGCAGACTTATCACAAAACACTCATCGTCAAGTTGTCGCCCAATGTCACCGATGTGGCTGAAATAGCAAGAGCCTGTGAGGCCGAAGGAGCCGACAGCGTTTCGCTTATCAACACCCTCATGGGCATGGCCATTGACATAGAGCGGCGCAAACCCGTGTTGAGCATTGCCACAGGTGGTCTCAGTGGCCCGGCTGTAAAGCCCGTAGCGCTGCGCATGGTGTGGCAAGTGGCTAAAGCAGTCAGCATCCCTGTCATTGGACTTGGAGGAATTTCTACGGCGAAAGATGCCATCGAATTCTTCATGGC
>CAMQBP010000131.1 GCA_946999025.1 uncultured Prevotella sp.
GAGCACGTGATTTGTAATCTCGGGGTCGTTGGTTCGAATCCGACAAGAGGCTCACTTAATTCAGAAATCAACGAGGGTGTATCAGAATGATGATACACCCTCTTTTGTTTTGTGGCAGATGATGCTGGCGTCAGCAACAAATGTGACCACGAATGCTTGGTTTACTTGATAAAGGTAAGCGTGTAAGGTGAATCTTTCATTCCTTTTTATTATATTTGCACAGGCGACCTATATCAATCACACATGAAGAAAATCTATTTTGCTGGCTCCATCCGAGGCGGGCGTAAGGATGCCAACCTCTACAAACAAATCATCGAGTACATCCAGAGAAGCGACAAAGTTCTCACCGAACACATCGGCAACCGCTCACTATCTACCACCAGTAAGGGTCGTGAAGCGGATGAAAAAATCTACCTTCAGGACACAGAGTGGTTGAGAGTCTGCGACTTGGTCATTGCCGAATGCACTTCACCCTCCTTGGGCGTGGGATATGAATTGGCATACGCAGAACGTCATCACAAGCCCTGTTTCATCCTTTACGACAAGAGTCGTACACATCTCTCGGCCATGCTCACGGGCAACAAGTATTATCACATTTTTGCTTACGAATGCCCCGAAGAGGTGTTTGACATACTGGATAAGATATTAGGAAACACGTCAACAGACGGCTTGTCAAACAATCATCGTCAAACAACATGAACCCTGCGAACGACAATGCTCGCACTTTTGCAGGCTACTACGGCATAAATATTGGAAATTTTTAACGTCTACGCCGTGGAACGGCCTATAAAATCTCTCGTGTACGTACAATCTATATGAGATAAAATGCGTACTTTTGCAATTAGAATGATAAACGTACCCACACTGATTCAGCTCAAAGCTTTCGCCCGCATTGACGGACTTTGGCTTGCACTGTTATGGACAGCCAGTTTCATGAGTATGATGTACATGCCCAAGAGTGCACTGGGAGGCCTGTTGATGCTGGCCACGCCCCCTTTCATGCTATGGCGATTCATCAAGTTTCGCAACTATGCACTCGATGGTGTCATATCCTTTGCGCGAGGATTGGCATACGGCTGCTACTGCATCTTCTACGCTTCCCTGCTCTTTGCCTTGGTTCAAACGGCATATTTCCAGTTCTTGGATGGCGGACATTTCGTTCAAATCATGCATCAAGCACTACAAACCATGGAGAGCGTATATCAGCAAAACGGCGTTGACATCAAGCAAGCCATGGAGACAGTCGACCTCATGGGAACGCTGAAACCCATCGAACTGGCCTTTGTCTTCATGACGCAAAACCTCTTGCTTGGCGCCCTTCTGAGTGCCATCGTGGCTGCTATTGGCATGAAACGAGTGAAAAATCATACGAGAATATAAAGCATCAGAGGCATCTGGCATGACAAACATCGGAAACTCTTGATAGCCACGCCCACATGCTTTCACACGATAGAAACAAATTTATACATAACATCAAATCCAGCATCCGCCCCCACATGCCCAAAGAACCCTATCACGATGGGTGAACAGATGGACAACAGGATGGAAAGATGCTTGGTTATTTTTGCAGAATACTATGGACATATCCGTTGTCATCCCTCTCTTCAACGAGGAAGAATCACTACCCGAACTATACGCCTGGATTGAGCGTGTCATGCAACAAAACGCCTATTCGTACGAAGTTATCTTCGTGAACGATGGCTCTACCGACGGCTCATGGAACGTCATCCAGCGCCTTGCCAGTCAGTCTGAGCACGTGCGAGGCATCTGCTTTCGTCGTAATTATGGAAAGAGTCCGGCACTTTACTGCGGATTCAAGGAGGCCCAAGGCAACGTGGTCATCACGATGGATGCCGATTTGCAAGACTCTCCCGACGAAATTCCGGAACTGTATCGCATGATTACCGTGGATGGTTACGACTTGGTTTCGGGTTATAAGCAAAAACGTTACGACCCATTGAGCAAGACATTGCCCACCAAACTCTTCAATGCCACGGCTCGCAAGATTAGCGGCATCAAGAACTTGCACGACTTCAACTGTGGGCTGAAGGCCTACAGACGCGACGTGGTGAAGAACATTGAGGTGTATGGCGAGATGCATCGCTACATTCCCTACCTGGCAAAGAGTGCTGGTTTCGACAAAATTGGTGAGAAGGTGGTGCATCACCAGGCGCGGAAATATGGTACATCCAAGTTTGGTTTTAACCGATTCTTCAACGGTTACCTCGACCTCATCACGCTTTGGTTCCTGTCAAACTTCGGCAAAAAGCCGATGCATGTTTTCGGTTTCCTCGGTTCGCTGATGTTCTTGGTGGGATTGATTGCCGTGATTATCCTCGGAGCAGAGAAGGTTTACGCCCTATCAAACGGCATCCCGATGCGCTTAATCACCGACTCGCCCTACTTTTTCATCGCCCTTACCACCATGCTCATCGGTACCCAACTGTTCTTAGCGGGCTTCTTAGGCGACCTCATCAGTCGCTCTAACCCTGGTAGGAACGATTACCAGATAGAAAAGACCATACGATGCGAAAAATAATTGACGTTCTTTTGATGGTATTGACCATCACCTCGTGCTCTACAATCGATTGTCCGCTGAACAACACAGTGACCTCTTCGTACAAGCTCAAAGGTGATGTTGCCAAGTTGCAAGACACGCTTACCATCACCACCCCACGCACTACGAACGGTGATACGGTGCTGCTGAACAAGGCAATTGGCATAGACAGCTTCCTACTGCCCATGAGTTATGCGCAACCCGAGGACATTCTTTACTTCAAGATGACCACACAGCAGAACAAAAGTTTCATCGATACGCTGCGGATCACTAAGGAAGATCATCCGCATTTCGAGTCGGTTGACTGTCCACCGGCTGTCTTCCATCAAATCAAGCGAGTGGATTACACCAAACATACCATCGACTCTGTGGTCATACATCATGAAAACGTGAACTACGATGCTACAAAAGCACATTTCTATATCTATTTCAAGAGCTATCTGCATTAGCCTCTTGCTCGTGGCACAAGTGGCCGTTATGGCACAAAGGCACAAGGCCATCGTCATCCAAACCAAGGATACGCTGTCCTTTTTCAGGCACGTTGCCGTTTCTGGAGACCTGGTGGGACTCGTACAAATGCAGTTTTCCGACTACGGACAGTATGAAGTAGCCGCAAGAGTAAGCCTGCGCAACAAATACTTCCCCATTGTCGAGTTGGGTTATGGTCAAGCCGACAGCGAAGATCCGAGCACGCACTTGCATTACACCTCGAAAGCTCCATACGGCCGAATAGGCGTTGACTTCAACATGATGAAGAACAAAAACGACGACTATCGCCTGTATGTTGGCGTGCGATATGGTTACAGCAAGTTCAAATACTCGGTAACACATCCCGGCCTTCAAGACCCCGTTTGGAAGACACAGATTCCCTTTGACCTGACTGACATCGATAACCAATATCATTGGATGGAAGGGGTTGTAGGCGTAGATGCCAAAATTTGGGGGCCTTTTCGTTTGGGATGGAGCGTTCGTTACAAGCGACGTCTTGCCAATACCAAGAACGAAGCGGGTCATCCTTGGTACGTTCCGGGCTTTGGGAAGTACAGCGGAACACCCCTGGGTGGAACATTCAACGTGATTATTGAATGGTAGACAAGGGATGACCAGCGTGCCTCTTCCATCATCTTCCAAGGCAATGAAGAGCGAATGAGCGGCACAGACCAGAAGAATAACAAGTTAGTTTGAACTCAATGACAGTATAAGTATGAATGATAGGCAAAGCAATTCACACGAAATAAACAAAGACCAGCGGAATCGCAGCAACGCTCCACTTGACGAACAGAGCAAGACAGTCCCTTCCAACCCATCGCGTTGGAAGAAGTTGCTCAAGCTGTTTTTCCTCCTTTTCCTCATCGTTGGTTCGGTCATCATCATCCGTCAACAGCAGAGTATGCCGTACCAGCACAACTCAGGACAAGTCTTCGGCACCACATACAATATTACTTATCAGTCGAACAAAGACTTGCACGAAGAGATATTGGCGCAACTACACAAGGTAGACATGACCTTCTCGACCTTCGAAGAACAGTCAATCATCTCAAAAATCAACCGCAACATCCCCGTTCAACTCAACCAGATGTTCGTCGAAGTGTTCGATCTAGCCAAACAAGTGTCGAAAGATACCAACGGAGCCTTCGACATTACCGTGGCTCCTTTGGTGAATTCATGGGGCTTTGGCTTTAAGTCTGGCATACAACCCACCAAGCATACCATTGATAGTCTGCTGACTCTCACGGGCTATGACAAAGTAGCTGTCATGGGAAGTACCGTAAAGAAGCGAGATTCACGCATCATGCTCGACTGCTCGGGCATTGCCAAAGGCTACGGATGCGATGCCGTTGCCCAACTATTGCGCTCGAAAGACGTGAAGAATTTCATGGTGGAGATTGGGGGTGAGGTCATCACCAGCGGTAACAGTGACAAGCGATTGCCATGGAAGATTGGCGTCACCAAGCCGACAGACGACTCCACTCAGACGAACAACGAACTGCAAACGGTGCTCAATGTCACCGACAAGGCCATGGCGACCAGCGGCAACTACCGCCGATTCTACTACAAGAACGGCAAGAAATACGCGCATACCATCGACCCAAAGACAGGTTATCCCGTGCAGCACAGCATCCTCTCGGCCACCGTCCTGGCCAACACATGCGCCAAAGCCGACGCATACGCCACGGCATTCATGGTGTTAGGACTGGACAAGACAAAAGAGGTTTTAAAAAATCATCCTGACCTGATGGTCTATTTGATATACACCAACGCCGACGGACGCTATGATGTTTGGTTCTCACCCTCGCTGAAAAACAAAATCAGCAAATGACTTCCTACGACAAACTCCTCACCCTTCCCCTCTTCCAAGGGCTCAGTCAGCAAGATTTATGGGCCATGGCAGAAAGCATTCCTTTTGCTTTCCTGCAACATCAGGCAGGGGATGTGATGGTGAGAGAGGACATGCCATGCCACCAGTTGACCTTTTTGCTGGATGGAACGATGAGCGTAACGACACACGCCGATGACCATGGCTACACGCTGACGGAACCTCTGAGGGCTCCACAGGTCATCGAACCAGAACATCTCTTTGGTCTCAACCAACATTTCATGCGTACCTACACGGCCAAAACGCCTTGTAACACAATGTCCATCAGCAAGGCTCACGTCGTACAACTCACCAACCAACTCATCGTGTTCCGCCTCAATTTGCTGAACATCATCTCCACCCAAAGCCAACGCTTACAACAACAGCCATGGCATCCTCAACCTCCTGACCTCCGTCAACGCATCATCCACTTCTTCAAAGACCGCTCGCTGCGACCCGCGGGAGAAAAGGTTTTCAAAATCAAGATGGTGAGATTGGCCGCCGAACTCAACGCCAGTCGCCTGGATATATCCATTGCTTTGAACGCCATGCAGGCCGATGGTCTGGTAAAACTCACCAGAGGACACATCACGGTGCCAGCACTGGAGCGACTAACCTAACGGACTATCGAATAAAAATATAAATCAATCATATATGAACCTGAAAAGAACAACTCTCCTATGCTGGGCTTTGTTGCTGTTATTCACACAAGCCTTACCACAGACAGCACGCCACAAGAAAGAACGCACCGTTGACATCTACGGCCGTGTGGTCGACTCGTTCACCCATCTCTGCGTGCTTGACGCCAAGATCACCATCATGAATTCCGACAGCGTGATGGTGGACACCTGCCGAACCGTCACATGGAATAAAGAAGCCATACACCCCGATGCCTACTTCTATCTACGAAAGAAGCTGAGCGAAGACACCTACATCTTCAAGATAGAGCACCCCGATTACCAAACTACCTACATCAACCAC
>CAMQBP010000132.1 GCA_946999025.1 uncultured Prevotella sp.
AATCCAGTATCTACAAGGACTTCATCACCAGTTCCGACGGCATCATGCCCATGACTTTCGACCATGCCGGCAGGCTATGGATAGGACGGAACGGGAAGGGAGTTATGGCGTTGGACGTGAAAACAGGCAAGACGCGCGTGTATGAGGCCAATCAGCTTTCTGACGGAACGGTGAGAGTGATCACCGAAGACCACAAACACAATATATGGTTGGGCACCGAACAAGGCGTAACGATTATTGGGCAAGACGGGAGTATCAAAACGCTGAAACAACAATTTGGCAATATCAATCAGTTGTCCGACAATGCTATTTATTCCATCCTGTCAGACTCCAACCATAACATTTGGATTGGATCCTATTTTGGTGGCGTAGATATGATAAAGAATAGCAGCCCCTTCTCATGGGAAGGACCGAGTTACAGCCCCAACAAACTACAGGGGAAGGTTGTGCGGCAAATCATTGAAAGAAATCCTAATGAACTCTGGATAGCAACCGAAGATGGCGGACTGAATATCTATAATCCCATGCGGGGAACATTCTCTCCTTTCAATTCCATTCCTCAACTCGGCTCCAACGTGCATTGTCTGTTACATGACAAGTCGGCCGACGTTATTTGGATTGGGACCTTTAGAAACGGGTTGTTCCGATATAATCTGAATTCCGGAAGTGTCAAACGGTTTGAACTATCAATGAATCTGTCTGCCGTGTCCATCTTTGACTTTGCCCAGCAAAGCTCCGGAAAACTTTGGGTGGGGACCACACAAGGCCTCCATTGGTATGATCCGCAAGCACAAAAATTCAGGAGGATAAACCACTCCTCGCTCAATCATGCCTTCATCTATGCGCTCGCCGTTGATCAGGAAGACAATCTGTGGATTGGTACTGTAGCCTACGGAATTTATAAGCTCAACACCAAAACAAATCAACTCATTCATTGGAAAGCCACCCAACAGGCACAAGGGCTGAAAGACAACAACATCACATACATTTATCCTGCCCAAGATGGTAAGGTATGGGTGGGGACCAACAACAACGGATTGCAGGTGCTCAATCCCAAAACAAGAAAGTTTTCTGAGATTCAGAACGGCATAACCTTATCAAGAAGCACGATATGCAGCATCAATGCCGATACACAAGGCCATGTCTGGATAAGCACAAGTCAAGGGTTATTCCAATATATTCCCAAGACCCGAACCATTAACCGATACACCACCGACGACGGCTTGCCCACCAACCAGTTTAACTTCTCTTCAACGCTGCTGACACAAGATGGCAGAATGTATTTTGGAACAGTGAACGGACTGATTATGTTTCGTTCTGAAGACATGGTTTCCAAAAGCACCAATCTAAACGTTCATCTCAAATCCTTGAGGATCAACGGCGAGGAAATCAACGCTGCATCAGAAAACTCGCCACTTACAAAAGAGCTGGATGCCACACATGAAATCAGGCTCTCTTATCGTCAGGGACATTCCATCATGATTGATTATGGTGTTATTTCTCCTGGACAAACAGAGTCTATCATTTACAAAACCAAAGTAGACGGTATAGACAATCAATGGCGAGAGATGGGCAACGGCCATACCTTTGTGAGCTACAACATGGAACCCGGCACCTACATACTGCGAATACGGGCCAATAATTCAAATACCGGTTGGGAAAACCGACCTGAAAAAGCAATTAAAATTATCGTTGCACCACCTTTCTATCGCTCTACTTGGGCTTATCTGTTCTACCTCTTGATCGTCGCTATCATCGTCTACTACATTCAGCATTACTATAAAATAAGACTGAACGAAAAGAACGAAGTCAAGATGGCCATGATGGAGAAGAACAAGATAGAAGAGGTAAACCGTGCCAAATTCGACTTCTTTACCACCGTGTCCCATGAACTGAAAACACCACTTTCTCTAATCATTGCACCGCTTAAAAGTATCCATAAAGATAAATTGAACAAAACGGAGCAACGTCATCTGGAAACAGCTCTCAAGAATACCAACAAGATGGAGGAACTTATCAACGAACTGGTAACGTTCAACAAGGTCGAGTCGGATAATTTCCCGTTCTACATTCAGCAAGGCAACCCCTTGGAGTTCATCAAAATTCTCACAAACCTGTTCCGCAGAAGTGCTGCTGAAAAACATTTAAACTTGAGCGTTGATTGTGAAAACAACGATGAAATCGTATGGTTTTCACCTTCCTATCTTGAACGCATCATGAACAATCTGTTGTCCAATGCCATCAAGTTCACTCCTGAAAATGGAGAGGTAAAGGTCAAGGCCTCTATCATCACAGGACAAGAAGACAACTACACCTATCTCGACGTGAGAGTGGCCGACACGGGCATAGGCATTGCTCAGGAAGAACAGAAAAAAATCTTTCAGAAGTTCTATCAAACCAAACAAGGATACAATACCAACAACAAGGGATGGGGCATCGGACTTTCTCTCGTCCAACGACTGGTAACCATACACAAGGGAACCATAGAGTTGAAGAGCGAGCTGCAGCACGGATCCACCTTCCGGATATTGCTGAATGTAGACGCTAAGGCTTTCGACCGGCAATCTCTCATCACCGATGACAAAGTCATTGTACCGCTGACCGACTATCATTTCTCACCTTCGATGACAGACATCAACAATGCCTCAAAAGATATTGTGATGGAAGAAGACAGCAAAATGTCTATCTTAATCGTCGAAGACAACACCGATATGCTTACTTTCCTTACCAATTACTTTTCTCCCAAATACAACGTTTACACTGCTACCAACGGAAAAGAAGGAATTGAAGTTGCTCAAAACGAATCTATCCAACTCGTCATCAGCGATGTGATGATGCCCGTCATGGACGGAGTCACTTTCTGCTCCAAGCTCAAATCGGACGTCACCACATCTCACATTCCCGTTATTCTCCTGACGGCCAAAAACGAGCAGGAAGATGTGGTGGCGGGCTACAAGAGCGGAGCTGAAGCCTATGTGTCCAAACCCTTCGACCCACAGGTGCTCGATCTGCAAGTTAAGAACATCATCCAACTGGTCAAGACACGTCAGACCGAGATTCAAAATACCAAGACTGAAGACATTGAAGCCAGCTCACTCAATGACATCGACAAAAAGTTTATCTTGCAAATCAACCAACTGATTGACAAGAATATCGGCAACAACGAGTTCGCTGTGACCGATATCACGCAAGCAATGGCTATCAGTCGAAGTCTGCTGCACACCAAGATGAAAAACCTTCTGAACATGTCTATCGGTGAATACATCCGTCACAAAAGACTTGCGCTGGCCTCCGAATTGCTCATGAAAGGATTTTCTGTTTCCGAGACTGCTTACCGTTCCGGGTTTTCAGACCCCAACTATTTCTCCAAAGTCTTTAAAAAGTTTTATGGAAAAAGCCCCACTGAATTTGTCGTCGCACTTTAAAAAGAAACTTGTAGAAATATAATATGCTGATTGGGAACTATTAGGGAACATCTACAAAACAAAAAAGGCGTATAGCTCATTTTGCAGGCTAATTTTTTGAGTTAGATGTTCAATAGGAGCATTGTGACATTATACCTCGATGGTCTTTTTGTATCAGAGTTTTATTGAAATAACCCTCAAAGTATAGCCAATTGAACCTAAACGCAAAGAAAATTATGATTATCCTTCAGTTCTTTATGTTTTTACGATGGTTTTCAGATAAATGATGTAACTTTGGAGACTAAGAAAAACTGGAATAACAATGAATAGTAAGGATCTCAATCGGATAAAGGTAGTTCTGGTAGAACAAAAGAAAACTGCAAAATGGTTGGCAGAACAGGTTGGAAAAGATCCTGCCACTGTTAGCAAATGGTGTACTAACTCCTCCCAGCCTTCGCTTGAAACACTTGACAAGATAGCAAGTATTCTGCAGGTGAAAATGAGTGAATTAGTACGGGACGCTTAACGATTATAGTATGGCTAAAAAGAAAAAGAAGAAGACTCCAGGCCACATTGACGCTCCCAAATCAGAGGAACAGATAAAAATGGAGAATGCACAAGACTTGTACGACTTTCTATTCGAGGCATGCAACATACTCCGTGGCCCTGTGAGCCAAGATAATTTCAAAGACTACATCACGCCAATACTCTACTACAAGCGCATCTCGGATGTTTATGATGAAGAGATGCAGGCAGCTCTTGAGGAGAGTGGTGGCGATATGGATTTTGCAATGTTGCCAGAGCAGCACCGCTTCGACATACCTGAAGGATGTCACTGGAAGGATGTTCGTGAGCGTTCCGAAAATCTCGGAGCAGCCATTGTTGGTGCTATGCGTAAGATAGAACTGGCTAATCCTGACACCCTATACGGCGTGTTGAGCATGTTCTCCAGCCAAAAGTGGACCAATAAGAATATCCTCACCGATGGTAAGATACGCGACCTTATCGAACATCTCTCCACCCGCAATCTCGGTAACAATGCTTATCCTGCAGACTTGATGGGCGATGCTTACGAGGTGTTGCTGAAGAAGTTTGCTGACGACTCGAAGGCTCAAGCTGGTGAGTTTTACACACCACGCTCTGTGGTGAATTTGCTCATTCGCATTCTCGACCCTAAGCCGGGAGAAACAGTCTATGACCCCGCCTGTGGTAGTGGTGGCATGCTCATCGAGGCTGTACACCACATGCACCACGATAACCTATGCTGCGGTAGCATCTTCGGGCAAGAGAAGAATGTGGTCAATGCTGCTATTGCCAAGATGAATCTCTTCCTACATGGTGCATCTGACTTCAATATCATGCAAGGCGACACCCTTCGTTCACCAAAGATTCTGCAAGGCAGCGGCATTGCCAAGTTCGACTGTGTGATAGCCAATCCTCCATTCTCCTTGGATAAGTGGGGTTCTACGGAATGGTCGTCAGACAAGTTCGGACGTAACGTTTGGGGTACGCCATCAGATTCTTGTGGTGACTATGCATGGATTCAGCACATGGTGAAGAGTATGGCTCCAGGTAATAGCCGCATGGCCGTTGTGATGCCTCAGGGTATCCTCTTTCGTGGAAATGAGGAAGGTCGCATCCGTGAGAAAATGGTCAAGAGCGACCTGATCGAGGCGGTAGTGACCTTGGGCGATAAACTCTTCTACGGTACCGGACTCTCTCCGTGTTTCCTCGTTCTTCGCAAGATGAAGCCTGCAGAGCATTCTGGACGCATCTTGATGATTGATGGTACCAAGATACTCACGGCAAAACGTGCACAGAACATCCTCTCGCCCAAAGACGTGGATCGCTTGTATCAGCTCTATGCTGACTACAAGGATATAGAGGACTTCTCGAAGGTTGTCACCCTCAAGGAGATTGAAGAGAAGGAGTTCAACCTCTCGCCCAACCGGTATGTAGAATACCACAAAGAGCCCATCCGGCCGTACGAAGAAGTAAAGAAAGAATTCATCGAAGCTCTTGAGGCTGTTCGTATAGCCGAAGAGGAGTTTAAGAAAATCATCAGCGCATAAATCATGGCTGAACAGAATAAATACAGAATGAAGGGTGAGCCTATCTCACTCGACGAAATGAAGCAGTTCCTCTGGGGAGCGGCTACACGTCTGCGTGGCCAGATTGATGCTGCTGGCTACAAGGAATATATATTCCCCTTGCTGTTCTTCAAGCGCATCTCTGATGTGTATGACGAGGAGTATGGCAAGTTCGTATGCGATGGTGGTGAGGATTATGCCCGTGCGCAGAGCGCCAATTTAGTCAACCGCATCCCTGATGGAGCACACTGGAACGACGTGCGTGAGGTGACAGAGAATGTCGGTCAGCGTCTCGTGGAGGCGTTCATTGCCATTGAGCAGGCCAATCCTGGCAAGGAAATGGATGGTTGCGTCATCGGTGGACTGGAAGGAATCTTCGGCCCTAAAGATGGTTGGACC
>CAMQBP010000133.1 GCA_946999025.1 uncultured Prevotella sp.
GCTCTCTTGGAGCAGATTGAGATAGACAAGCGACAATTGGAAGGTCTCGTTGTCCGGTGCCATCTGTATACGATCGATATGCTTCTTGCGATAATCACTCAACTCTGTTTCAAACTGTTCGGCCTTATCCAACAACTCGCGATAGTTTTCAAACCTACCTGTGGCAATGAAGTTTTCGGCTTGGGTTAAAAAGTCGGTTATTTTCAGACGGATGGGTTGATATTCGTCAATGAGACGCTGCGTGATAGGAGTAAAATTGTTGTCAACATGTTCCTTGATAGGTTCAAGCATACGGCGCAATCCATAGATGTATTGCTGCGACGCGTTCATACCCACGTGGAACCACGTGTTGCGCTCAATGGCGAGGTCGGCAGGTGCCTTGCGCAAAGCCATCAGCTCCTGTCGACGGTATTTCGTGAGAAATGTTTTCTCATTGCGCAGCGCATTCAGGCTATGCCTCAGCACACTTGGCTTGTCATTGATAAATCCGTCTAAGATGGCATTGTACTGTTCGTTGGCAAAACGCGTCATGTAGCTTTGTGTACGACTGACATGTTTGCTCAACAAATCCCAGAGAATAACCGGATCTTGCGTGCGCATCATCAAACGGTAAGTATCATCTTTGCCCGAGCCGCCGTCCGACTTATCCTTCGACCCTCTAAATAAACAATATACCACTAAAGCGATGAAGGCCGCTTGTGCTAAGATACCTCCATAGAACATCAGCAAAGCTATCACGGCGGTGCAAAGAAATGCAACGCCAGCCGTGATAAACCAACCGCCGATGACAGACAGCACGCCCGTTACACGGAACACGGCACTCTCGCGACTCCATGCCCGATCGGCCAAGCTGGTACCCATGGCAACCATGAAGGTTACATAGGTGGTTGACAATGGCAGCTTGTAATTGGTACCAATGGTGATCAGCATGGAGGCCAGAACCAAGTTAACTGCCGCACGAACCACATCGTATGCAGCTCCTTCATCCAAAGATACGGCTCGCTGATCAAAACGGCTGTTAACCCAATCGAGGGTTCGATTTGGAATGATTTTGGTGATATACGAGTTGGTGTTCTGTGTGAAGCGCACGATACTGCGTGCTGCACCACTCGATCCAAACATCTCGTCGCCCTCGTCTTGTCGCGCCAAATCAACCGAAGTCTTAATCACGCGGTGAGCTTTCTTTGAGGTGGCCATGGCTACAATCATGATAACGCCTGCCAACATTAAATAAAGTGGAGGGGTTTTGGCACTCTCAACCAAACTGGTCATCAAGAAAGAAGTGGGTGCAGTGCCGTTACCCTGCGCCAAATAAGTTTGATACGAATCAAGTCCGGCAAGCGGAACACCGATAAAGTTAACCAAGTCGTTGCCGGCAAACGCCATCGCCAACGCAAACGTTCCCATCAGTACCACGAACTTGAAGATGTTAACGCCCATGAGATGCATAATCTGCATGAGGATTGCCGAACCGATAAAGGTATAAACAAGCAACATGCCTACATGGTCGTTGATGTATTGCCGTGTGGCTTCGGATATATAAGGAGACTTGCCTAAGCCTTTCATAAAGATGAAGTAAGCCAAAGCGGTGAATGCGATGCCACCAAAAATGGCAATGGCATAACGCATATTTTTCTTGTAATTGAAAGTAAAAATGATACGCGTAAGATACTGCACGACGACGCCAAAGACAAAAGCAATGGCGACACTCACAAAGATGGCAATAATCACTTTTAAGGCCTGCTCTGTGTTCAGCAAGTCACTAAAGCCGAGAGAAGAGTCGGCTGCCATCTTGATAATGGCCAACATGAAGGTGGCACCCAACAGTTCGAAGACCATGGATACTGTGGTGGAAGTAGGCATGCCCAAGCGATTGAAGATATCCAAGACGATGACGTCGGTGACCATGACGGACAGGAAAATAATCATGACCTCGTGGAAACTAAACTGGGCTGGATTCATGATGCCATGTCGAGCCACATCCATCATGCCCGACGACATCACCGCACCCAGGACAACACCAAAGGAAGCAATGATGAGGATGGTGCGAAATTTGGCCACCTTGGCTCCCACTGCCGATTGTAAGAAATTGACAGCATCGTTAGAAACACCTACAAATAAGTCAAAAACTGCCAAAGAAAGCAGGAAAATGACGATGCACAAATAAATTGTTAACATTGATATGGTTTAATTATGAATAATCAAAGTACAGTCTGGCATAGCGCCTACTGATTTTGTGGACAAAAATAACGGAGTATTGTTACAAGTATTTTAAACACATATTACAATCGTATTACAATCGAAAATAATTAAATTTATACATCGCTACTGATTGTTTTCAATTTAAAAATCGTACCTTTGTAGCTTAAATATTGAGACATTATATAGAGATGAGTAAAGATAATTTGACTCATGCGTTGACAAGCACGGTTGAACAGCTGTCCCAACCAGAATCACTCAACAACTTGTGCCATCGACAGCGTGATGGATACCCGCTCCCATCTGGTAAGATACTGCAAGAAATTATAGACTTGTCAAGAGCCATTCTTTTTCCAGGATATTATGGAAAAGCATCGGTGCAGATTCAAACACTACAATATTATATAGGTGTAAATGTAGAACGGTTTCAACGCTTGCTGGAAGATCAAATCTTAGCTGGACTCCGTTTCTGTGAAGACAGCGAGACTACGATGAGCGAGTCGGAAGCAGACGAGCAGAAAAAAATGGCCAGGGAACTGTCATTCAAATTGGTCAAGAAACTACCTGAAATACGTGAAAAACTATCAACAGATGTCATCGCAGCCTACAATGGCGACCCTGCGTCTGAAAGCCAGGCTGAGATTATTGCCTGCTACCCCATCATCAAAACATTGGCAAACTATCGCATCGCACACGAGCTTTATCTACTCAAGGTGCCTCTGATACCCAGAATGATGACAGAAATGGCTCACTCGGAAACGGGAATCGACATTCATCCAGGTGCACAGATTGGCCGATACTTCACCATTGACCATGGTACCGGTGTCGTCATTGGTGCTACGTGCATGATTGGCGACAACGTGAAAATATACCAAGGGGTAACGCTGGGCGCTAAAAGTTTTCCGTTAGACGAACATGGAAACCCAGTCAAGGGCGTTCCACGTCATCCCATCATTGAAGACAACGTCATCATTTATGCCAATGCCACTATCTTAGGCAGAGTAACCATCGGTCAGGGAAGCGTCATTGGCGCCAATGTTTGGGTGACAGATGACTTGGCTCCCGAAACCAAGAAATACAACAAGAATTAAGTTATCATCATTTTAATACAACTATTTTTTATCAATTCAATCAAATGGAATTTGAACTCATCGCCAAAACTTTCATGGGCTTGGAACCCGTTTTGGCACAAGAGCTGACCCAGCTGGGTGCAAACAATGTACAGATAGGACGCAGAATGGTATCATTTACTGGTGACCAGGAAATGATGTACCGCGCTAATTTTCAACTCCATACAGCTATTCGTATTCTTAAACCCATCAAGCACTTCAAGGCTCGCTCTGCTGAAGAGGTGTATGATGAAATCAAGACGGTGGACTGGGGCCAGTACATAGAAAAAGGAAAGACATTCTCTGTCGACTCGGTGGTTTATTCTGAAGAGTTCAGAAATTCCAGATTCGTGACCTACAAGGTGAAGGATGCCATCGTAGACCAATTCAGAGAAAAGACAGGAACACGTCCGAACATCTCGGTGAGCAATCCTGACATCCGCCTACACATACACATCGCCGACGAAGATGCAACGCTCTGTTTGGATTCAAGTGGTGAGTCGCTACATAGAAGAGGCTACCGACAGGAATCTGTGGAAGCTCCATTGAACGAGGTGTTGGCTGCCGGAATGATTTTGTTGACAGGCTGGAAAGGCGAAACCGACTTTATAGACCCGATGTGTGGCAGCGGTACGTTGTTGATAGAAGCGGCACTGATTGCCCGAAACATGAGTCCTGGCATCTTTAGAAAGGAGTTTGCATTCGAGAAATGGCCTGACTTTGACCAGGAGTTGTTCGATCGTATTTATAATGACGAGTCGCAAGAGAGCGAGTTCACGCACCATATTTATGGCTACGACATCGACATGAAAGCGGTGAACACGGCTCGACTGAATGTTAAAGCAGCGGGACTAACCAAAGATATCACGATAGAACAGGCTGATTTTAAGAACTTTAAGAAGCCCCAAGAACCCAGTATTCTCATTACTAATCCGCCATACGGCGAGCGTATCTCCACGCCTAACTTGCTCGGAACGTACAAGATGATTGGCGAAAGGCTGAAACATGAGTTCATGGGCAATGATGCTTGGATATTGAGTTATCGTGAAGAATGTTTCGAACAGATTGGTTTGAAACCGTCTATCAAGATACCCGTGTACAACGGAAGCCTTGAATGTGAGTTTAGAAAGTATGCTATCTTCGACGGAAAGATGAAGGAATTTCGTGCCGAAGGAGGCATCATCAAGACCGAAGAGGAAAAGAAAGAGATGGCTGAAAAGCATCGCTTTAAGAAAAATCGTGAGTTCAAGAAACGCTTAGAAGAACAGGAAGAAAACGAAGAAGCTGACATACGCTCCTTTAAGTTTCATTCGTTGGAACGCAATGATCGGGGAAAACCGGGCAATCGAAGAGAAAGATCATTCGACAGGGATGAGCGATCATACGGGAAAGGCGGAAAACGCTTTGGCAAAGATGCTGCTGACCGCACATCTCGCAAACGTGATTTCGGGAAAAGAACGAGGAGATTTGACGATGAGGAATAAGACTTTGATTCTTCTACTTGCCCTCACCGCATGGCTGATGGGCGGACAACAGATGATGGCACAGAAACAATTCACGCTCGAAGAGTTGAATTTTGGTGGGAAAAACTATCGAAAGTTCGTCCCAGAAAACCGCTACACCACCTGGTGGGGCGATGAGCTGATCCGCACAGAGACCAACCAATGCAGCGTCATTGATAAGAAAACAGGCAAAGAGAACATCCTGTTCACGCTGGAAGAAATAAATAAATACGTGGCAAGCGACAGCTCCAGCCAGGTGAAAAACCTGTTTGGCGCCTCATTTCCTTACCCTGGCAAGTCGTTGGTACTACTGCGGAATGGGGAAACCATGCGTTTGTACAACTGGAAAACGAAGAAGACAGAATGGTGCATAACCACTGCTGACGAGGGCGAGGTGGCCGAATGGAATGCCATCTCCAAGGCTATCTCTTATATAGAACCTAAAAGTCAGCAACTCCATGTACGCACCTCTGATGGCAATGACATTCAATTGACGACCGATGGAAGCAGGGAAATCGTGTATGGTCAAAGCGTACACCGTGACGAGTTTGGCATACACAAAGGTATGTTTTGGGCACCCAATGGACAGAAATTGACATTCTATCGCATGGATCAGAGCATGGTAGCTGACTATCCGCAGGTAAACATCTTTAGTAGAATAGCGAAATGCGAACCCGACAAATACCCTATGGCAGGCGAAACAAGTCATAAAGTAACGGTGTTAGTGTATGATTTAGCCACAAAAAAGACGGTTACTTTGCAGGCTGGTGACCCCACCGACCGATATTTTACCAACATTGCATGGAGTCCAAATAGCAAGACTATCTATATGTTTGAGCTGAATAGGGACCAAAATGACTGTCGGTTAGTGAGCTACGATGCGCAAACAGGTAAGAAAATTGCAGAGCTTTATCGAGAAACGCACGATAAATATGTAGAGCCACAGCACCCCATTGCATTCTTGCCTTGGGACAACAACCTCTTCATCATGCAAAGCCAACGTGACGGTTACAACCATT